>CAYNBC010000007.1:10924-16522 GCA_964395255.1 uncultured Sphingobacteriales bacterium
CCTTACCCTTTTCCGGAACGGGATGGTTGTTTTTTCCGGTCGTTTATTTATTGTTGAGAAAAAAACAATGGACGGGTTTAAAAATACTGATAAGTTCTCTCGTGCTATCTTTGTCGCCTCTATTAATTTTTTCAGGCGGAAATGCCACTTATAATTCACTTTTCCCGCTTATTTCACTTTGTTTTCTCATATCGATGTGCATCAATAAGATTAGAAAGGGTGAATTTGTATTGAGTTAATGCCGGATTTATCCTGTCTGAAATAACCAGAAAAACAATTAACTTTGCTTCAAAAAATGCGTCCTTCATTACCATCATTTTTCAGGTTGCCTGCCCATAATGTTTTTCATTATGAGCCCAGGTTTTACGACCCCAAAAAAGAGGAAAGGGAAAAGCGACTGAAACGCATAAGGTTTCGAAAAAAGCATTTTGAATCGAACAGTCCGATTTATAACAGTATCCGTGAAGCCCACCGTAAGGAAAGACACGATACCCTGATGTTAAGCCGGATAATCCGATGGGTCTTGTTGTTTCTGTTTTTTATTATGGCTTATTTGCTGGCCAGGTATCTGGGTATTCTGGTTTCCAGTTTATATTAAAATCCGGTTTATGGATAATGTCATCAAACTATTGCCTGAATCTATAGCTAATCAGATTGCAGCAGGTGAAGTAGTACAACGCCCGGCCTCAGTAGTTAAAGAACTCCTGGAAAACAGTATAGATGCAGGTGCTGATGAGATAAGCCTTCATATTCGTGAAGCCGGCAAATCGTTTATTCAGGTTACCGATAATGGCTGTGGAATGTCGGAAACAGATGCCAGAATGTGTTTTGAACGCCATGCTACTTCCAAAATTACTTCAGCTCAGGATTTGTACAAACTGAGAACACTGGGATTCAGAGGGGAAGCCCTTGCTTCCATTGCTTCTGTGGCATCTGTAGAGCTTAAAACTCGTAGAAAGCAAGACGCCCTGGGAACTTTTGTCAGGGTGGAAGGAGGTAAAGTCGTTGTTCATGAACCTATTGCCTGCAGCGAAGGAACTTCCGTAACCGTTAAAAACCTTTTTTTCAATATTCCAGTCAGAAAAAATTTTTTAAAATCCAACAATGTTGAATACCGCTATATTCTGGAGGAATTTTTTCATGTAGCCCTGCCTTATCCGGATATTCGTTTTGTGATGAGCAGTGCCGGTCAGGAAGTGTTTCACCTTCTGAAAAGTTCGCTGCGGCAAAGAATAACTTCCCTGTTTGGTAAACGCTACGAAAAATACCTCCTGCCTGTCGAAGAAGAAACTTCTGTGGTTAAGATTTCGGGCTTTATCGGGAAACCCGAAGCCTCACGAAAAACACGGGGTGACCAGTATATTTTTGTCAATAAACGCTTTATACGTAATAGTTTTTTTAATCATGCAGTGAAAAGCGCTTACGAAAATTTAATTCCTTCTGAAAATTTTCCTTTTTATGTTCTTTTTTTGGAGATTGACCCTTCTAAGATTGATGTCAATGTACATCCTACCAAAACCGAAGTCAAATTTGAAGATGAAAAAGTCATTTATGCCATCCTGAAAGCAGTCGTTAAAAAATCTCTGGGTCAGTTTCATCTAGGGCAAAACATTGATTTTGAACATGAAGCTTTTCTTAATCAACTACATAAAGAAAAACTCGAATGGGAAGAAAACAGAAATAAAATTAAAGTTGATAAACCAGAAAAATTGGCTTCCCCGAAGATACCTACTTTAAAAGCCAATGAAAAAGATTGGCAGGAATTGTTGAAAATCCTGAACCAGGAAAAAAATACCGCTTCTAGCGAAAATGAGACGATAGACAAAGCCGAATTTATTCCCGAGCTTGGGCTAAATTCCAGTGAACAGAGCCATGATGAATCACCTCTGGAAAACAAAGTGATTCAGATTCATAATAAATACATCATAACGCCTGTAAAATCAGGTATCATGGTAATTCATCAACAATATGCCCACCAGCGGATACTTTTTGAAGATTTTCTTAAAAAATGTAAAAATAAAACAGTCAGTGCCCAGAAACTTATGTTTCCGGAAAACCTAAATTTCAATAAAAAGGAACTGTCTATAATTAAAGAAATTTACTCCATCCTGAAAGAAAACGGTTTTGAGGTGGAATTTTATGATGACCATACACTTAAAGTTGCTGCCGCACCTGCACAATTTAATACCCATCAATTAAAAGAACTTTTTGATGCCATCCTTGAAGACTATCATATGGGTAATGAGAATTTCAAAGAGGTGATGCAGGAAAAAATAGCTGTGCAATATTCTATCAACAATGCCATTAAAGCCGGTTCGTCATTACAAAAAGAGGAAATCATCAACATGGTAGATCAATTGTTTGCCTGCGAAAATCCCTATTATTCACCACTCGGCAAACCTGTTTTCTTTAAAATCAACGAAGAAGAGCTGGATAAAAAATTTTCCTGAAATGGATTTCACAAAGTTGAAAATCTGGATAAGAGCGAGCCGCCCCCATACATTACCTCTTGCCTTTTCCTGTATTTCTGCCGGGAATTTGCTGGCCTGGGCTCAGGGCAGCTTTAATACGGGTATTTTCATTTTAAGTTTACTAACAGGCGTTTTGTTACAGATTCTTTCCAATTTGGCCAATGATTACGGAGACTTTATACACGGTGCAGATACCGAAAAACGTCAAGGACCTGCACGCACTGTCCAGAGTGGTTTGATATCGCCTGAAAAGATGAAAAAAGGTATTAAGCTGGTCATATTTCTTTCTCTTATCTCCGGATTAGCCTTGCTGGGACTGGCTTCCTTCCATATTTCTTACTTTATTTTACTCATTTATTTGCTGGTGGGACTTCTGGCGATGTGGGCTGCATGGAATTATACAGCCTCCTCAAATCCTTATGGTTACAGGGGATTAGGAGATTTCTTTGTTTTACTTTTTTTTGGTCCTGTGGCTGTGGTTGGTCCTTATATTTTACAAACCGGAAATTTTAGCTGGCCTGTTTTATTACCCTCCTTTTCTTACGGTTTGTTGTCAACAGCGGTCCTTAATTTAAATAATCTCCGGGATATTGAATCTGACAGGGAAGCAGGAAAATTTACCATGGCAGTTAGGTGGGGCAAGAAGTTTACCCGGATTTATCATGCGCTTTTGATATTGACGGGATGGAGCCTTATGCTGATTTATCTGCATTATTTTTTGAAAACAGGATTGAATTTTTGGGTTTTATTTCCTCTTGCTCTTTTCGTCATGCATATTATCAGGCTATATCGGATTAAAACTCACCGGCAATATTATGTTTTATTGAAAGAACTTTCGCTGATGATTTTAATTTCAACAATTTTATTAACTATTTATCTTCTACCGATAACCAATTGAACTATTAGTATACTTACGCCAAAAACAGTTAAATATCAATCTCTGTGTGTTCTTCTAAGTTTGTTCCTGAAAATCTCAATTTCTTTTCCTGAATACTCCATATCCCAGCCAATACCATGATATTTCCTGCTTTTTAATTTCCTGGCCTGTTGGACATCAGGAATGAAAATTATTTTATTGTCGGACATAACAGTATCGGGAGCCTGTTTTCCGGTTTCATAGTCTTCAGTCAGGTATTTATCTTTTCCATTAAGGTCGGCAAAGAAAGCAACCTGTGATGAATACAGGTGATAGACGGCTGAAACAGTTGGTGGATTGTTTCTGTTGAAATTGTTCCAGCCAAAGTGGTGTCCCCTGCCCGAAATATAGGTATCATCACCTTCCGTATCAATCATAAAAGCCTGTGCTTTGTTGATGGCATAAGCAAAGCCATCATCATGAACTTTGTACACATCATTACCGCCTTTATTGTATAAAATGGCAATAACATAATCGTGAGCAAAACAGATTCCGGAAGCAAGCTTTTCCCAGTTGATATGTTTATCGTTGCCACCCTCATCGAACAAACAACCGATGGCAAAATGAGCTCCACAGGCCTGAGACCAGTGGGTGCTTTTATAAATATCATTACCATTACGGTCAAGGAGAAAACCCATGGCATACCAATAGCCGCAGCCCTGCGACCAGCCTCCTGCCTCGTAAATATCATCTCCCTGCAGGTCAATAAGCGTACCCATCCCTCCAGCCCAATCATGACCATCGGTAATATCACCTCTTCGGCCTACGCCACTGCCCTGTGCGTAAGTATAGTTGTACTCGCCTTTTTTGGAATGCCAATAATCGGAGCGGTAGATAATAGAGGTGTCCCTTTCAGCAAAATAATGGTCATTGCCGCTGGCGTCAAGCAAAGTACCCACGCCAGCCAGGCCCCCGTATCCCTGACCATCTCCCCAGATTTTATAGTTATCATTTCCTGTATTGTCGATAAGCAAGCCCACACCAAAATAGGCTCCACCCTGCCCCGATGTCCACATTTCGTAAGTATCGTTACCGCCAAAATCGGCCAGAATGCCCATACCAAGCATGGCGGCACCCTGAGCCAGCCTTGTGGATTTATACAGGTCATCTCCTCCGAAATCAATCAATACTCCTGCACCCATCAATCCTGCTCCCTGAGCAGGAGTAAATTCATCTTCATTGATATATTTATCGTTTCCATCAAGGTCAATGCATAGTGAAAGTGGAATTTCGAGTGAAGGGTTGGCTCCGGCAGGGCCGTAATACATATCATCACCACCCAGGTCAACCACCAGCAGGGCGTCTCTGTGATAGTGTTTGTCATTGCCTTTTCCCGAAACGATAATACGCCCGATAGGTGTTACCCATTCAAAATGCTGTTTTTTCCCATCCATTTCAGGGTGTGTCTTCATGATATTCTGAATGTTCCGGGCAAGCTGTTCGCCTACTGCTGCCAGTTTCAAACCGGCATAATAAAGAGAATTCATATCTATCGTGGATGCAACATCCTCGAGCTGGGGATAATATTCATTGCCATCATACTGTGTTTCGCCCAGATGACGGATTCGCCAGCATCGCACAGCCTGCCTGTAATCCACATTGCGCATAGCTATCTGGCTGAATTTCCAGGCATCTGTTAGGTTTATGACAGCTTTAGCAAGTTCCAGCCGTAAAGCGGGATGAAGACCCTGACAGGCTATTTTGAGGTCTTTTTCATTCAATGGAAATTCTCCGGGTTCTTCCATGCGGTTATAGGTAAAAACCCATCCTGTTTTATCATACAGGCTTTTGATAGCATTCAACAGAGGATGTTTTTCTGTGGGTTCTGCCCATAACGAAGCGGAATAAGCCCTGAACATACTGCTCTTGTGCATTACTCCTTCATAAAATGCAAGTCGAAGTACAACATTGTTGTTCTTATCCATATAGGCAGGATTTAAAAATTCCTCTCCAGCAACAGCCATGGTATTTACATAATCGTAGATTTTGTCGGGCTCGGCCATGAGGTCATTGAATGCATGCAATAAGTATGGAATTTCATCAGGGAGAGGATAGCGTGTCCAATATCCTCTGGGTTCAAAACCCAGGTCACCAGTACTTATACCGGCAGAATCAAGCAGCATGTCAAAAGCATCTTTACTCTGCGAATTAATTGTATTAAAAATGAAAATGAAAAAGAACGATAAGAAAATCTTTTTCATAGGATTATAT
>CAYNBC010000008.1:0-1251 GCA_964395255.1 uncultured Sphingobacteriales bacterium
ACCCTGTATTCCTTTATATGTTTTTCATCAACAGAATTGGCCTTGATATAAATAGTCTTACAACCGCTGTCAGAACATCCATAAAAAGTGTAAACATAGAGGCAAATAAAATGTTTACCTGTATCCAGATTAAGTTCCGGGTATTTTGTTATGATAATGCGGCTCTGGTCAATTTTCCAGTGATAGGAATAAAGGCCGGTATCTTCCGGAAACAGGGAAACTTTCGAGAAAGAATCCATATAATTAAATCGAGCTTCTGGATGCTGTACATATACATCCACAGAATCATAGGCGGGATAAAGGGAACAGCCATCTTTTAGCACAACTTTAATCCTTCCCGATTGAAAGAACTGCCGCGAATAGACAGACCCTTTTACAGATCCTGGTTCCCAGTCAATTTGATATTGGGTAGAATCACCTCCACCTGCCCATGACAACAAAGAAATAGAATCACCATAGCACAGGGTGTCGGGCTTGTTCAATATTTTTATTTGTAACGGTGGTCTAACAACAATGTTGACCGAATCAACCATGCCCGAAGGAACACACAATCCTTGAGGTTTCACTTTTATTGTACCGGACAGAAAAGTGTTTACCGTCAGGCTATCCTTAGCCAGGATGCTATCGTTCCATAAAAAGTTATAAACACCCTGCCCACCTGAATAATTTACGCTAAAGACAGCTTTTTGCCCGTAACAGAATGTGTCCTTTTGTTTAATCAAGGAAAAATAAAACGAGGGAATAACAAAAATTTCAACACTATCTCTGGCTGGCTCATAACTACAATTATCACGCAATTCAAGATTTATTTTCAAAGAAGAATCAGGACGATAATAAAAACTTTTACTTTTCCAATTAATTGGTTTCCAGACGAGATCATATCCTGAAGCCTTACCTCCCGCTGGCAAGGCTCTGACTTTAACACTATCACCATAACAAAGGCTATCTTTATCTATCAGAATATGGACATTCAATGGAAGCCTGACAAAAACTTTCACACTATCCGTAGCGGTGAACAAGTCACAGCCATCTTCAACTTTGAATGTGACAGTATCGGAATGGAAAAACTGTTTCACCAATGTATCGGTATAAGAAAGTTGATGGTTCCAGAAATATGAATAATTGTTTTGATTACCACCCTTGACGCGGGCAATAAAAGTATCAATTTCGCCATAACACAAAGAATCACCATCAAATAGAATAAAGGCAAACAATGGAGCAAAGACATTTAATTTTTTGTCCTTTGAAAAT
>CAYNBC010000008.1:1261-5331 GCA_964395255.1 uncultured Sphingobacteriales bacterium
TTGTAAAACAGCGATTATAAGCTTTCAACCTGAAAACACTTCCGCTATCGTCATGGGTAACATGATTCAAAGTTAGTATCGTATCCACTTGTCCTGAGAGTTCTTTCCATGTTTTTGAAGAATCATCCCATTTTTCCCACTGAAATTGAGGCTTAAAAAGTGCCTGAGCAGATAAGCTGAAATACTGCGTATCACCCGGACATAGCATAACCGAATCCATAAAGTTTCCTGAAAGCCATACAATAGAAGTATCTACTCTCAGCAGTACTGGAGACGAAAAAACTTTTACGCCACATATATTCCTTGCGGAAATCCTGTACATGGAAAAATCCATACTGCCATCAACCTGTGGGATTGTAAGAATACTGTCTATTGCACCCGATATAGCTGACCAATCATTTTGATTCCGGGATTTCTGGTACCATTGATAATTCAAGGGAAAAGTACCCGAAAAATCAGCCTTGAGTTGCAGGGTATCTCCCAGACATAAGCTATCATCCGGACTTACATAAATCAATTCAGGCAAAAATTTTAAAGAGTCGGGAGATCCATGAATGGCAGCTGCCCTATGACTAAGATGGTTTTGAAATACAGTAGCTACAGTAAACCAATACTCCTGAGAATCTATCAAACCATAAAAAGTAAAAGTTGTATCATGTGTATACCCGGCAGACTGCCATTGATTGTTGAAAAGTTTATATACCCTGTATGAATCAGCGTAGGCTACAGGTGACCATGCCAGTGTTATTACAGAGTGACAGGGAAATAGCTTTAACGATGTTGGCCTTTGAATAATACTGATCGCATTACGACTGATGGCTTCTGTACCGGACAGGGTAAGTTTTACGAATACTTTTGTACATAGAGTATCGGGTGTTAGCCAGTGATAATAGCGTTTGTTTATATCGACCGAAGCAGAAATCAAATTCCAGCTCTGACCAGAATCCAACGAATAATAAAGGCTACCATAACCCTGAAGAGCTTCAACATCCCAGCGTATGGTATAAAGTGTATTTGGCTCCAGAATTTCACCTCCGGCTGGAAAAGTAATTTCAAGTTCGGGCTTAATCTGGCTTATACAAAGGGCAAAAGTCTGATAACCTATAGGAATCTTATTCCCCGAAACTTCCACTATATAATAACTGGAACCGTTAACTGTTAGCTCTATTTGCAATGTATTGTTAATGGAATCCATGCCTGTTGCAGCCGGGTTTGCAGGCATATCGGGGTCAAGTACATAAGGATAATACAAGTTACCCAAACTGTCTTTAACTTTAAAACCCAGCCAGTTTATCAATACGGAAGAATCCATCTTTACATAAGCCCCGGCATTTTTATCGCTCCAGCATAAGAATATTTTTAATTTCTGGACCCCGTTCCGGGGGCGGATGGTATCAACAAAAATCTGGTTCTGAGCGATGCTGTCAAAAATAAAATCTTTGTTACGGATGGCTTCCCAGGCAGCCCTGGCATTCATAACCCCAAAACCGTATTTAAAATCCGGGCCAATGGGGCCTCTGTCAACGGCTGTATTGCATATTACAGCTTTTATGACACTGGCATCCGGCCATGTGCCATAGAGATTTTTGTAACCTTCATACAGCTGTGCTGCAGTACCCGAAGCAGCAGGGCATGCCATAGAAGTCCCGTTCCAATAACCGGAATATGTATTGTTGGCCTGAGTAGATTGAACCCAAACACCGTCTGCACATACATCAGGTTTTATTCTTCCATCCCTCACCGGTCCCCACGAACTGAAGCTACTCATACTTTCATAGCGGTCTACTGCACCCACTACCAGTGTGTTTTTGGCAGACTGGAAGCCGCTGGATATACTCCTGTATCCTCCCTGATTGCATTGGCTTTGATAGTTTCCGGCAGCAAAAACATGCAAATAATATCGATAAAAATGGGTTAACAAATCAATCATGGAACTGGTCCAATCATACCGCCCACGAAACCAACATGTATCATAATGATAGTCATACGCATAGGAATTCTGCGTGATTTTTATACTATCCAGCCCGATGGCTGAATCCATTTCAAATGGAATGTAGCCATAAAAATCCCATGAGTACAAAAGTGAAGAAGGGGCCATTCCTGTAAAATAATCATCCAGTAATCCATTCCCACAAACAGTACCTGCTACATGCGTGGCATGTGAATGTTCCCGGTAATTTTCACGGATGAACAAACGATTTTGATAATCCAGATGCGGAGATACATAACCCGCATCCCATTCGCCAATTTTTACTCCATCTCCGGTCAGGGAATCAAGCACATTATATTGTAAATATTGAGAACGAATCAGCAGACGGGAATTAAAATTGACTGGTTCATAAGGTATCCGGGCAATACCCAGCCATTTGACCCAATTTTCTTCTGCAAGCTTTTCAATTTCATCAACAGTTAGCCGGCAAACAAAACTTTTTAGCGTACGGCTTGCGTGTAAAGTCCTGTATCTCTTCCTCAACAATGAATCCACTTTATGAAAAGGAATATCCTGGAAATATTCAACAATAACTTCAATAGAACCTTGTTGGTTTTGTATGACTTGTCTCAAATCGCTATCTATTTTATAGGAAGGTTTTACCGGATAGAAATACAATCCCTTCGGTAAGCGGGTACTTGATTTATCAATGGATACCAGATAAAACAGAGGACCTGGTGATTCCAGCAAATGAATCCCCATTTGTTTCCAGTTTCCCTGTTCTTCAACAGAAGGCCATTTTTCAACACGCATCAGAGCATAATACCTTCCGTTGAATGAAGGAAGATTTTCAACCGATAATACATAATTGTCTTTGTTTAAATCAAATGTTTTGAAACGAATTACATTCGGCTGACCGTATAATTGGACACTTATCCACACAAGTATAGTAAACAGCAAACATTTCAAAACTCTTCTTATTTTTTCCATGAATGAAAAGGATGTTCAACAAGATAGAAATTATAATAACGGGGGTTTCCGGTAACCTCATCCGAAATCCAATCAGGTTTTTCAAAGGTTTCTTCTTCACTTTGCAATTCAATCTCAGCCAGAATTAAACCTTGATTTTCTTTTTCAAACACATCCACTTCCCAGATATGACCTTCATAAGGTACCAGATACCGGGTTTTTTCAATAATTGGTCTGAGGCAAATTTCTTTTATCAATTGTTCCCCTTCAGACAGAGGAATGGAATATTCAAATTCATGCCTTGATAATTTTGTTTTTAAGGCTTTAACTGAAAGAACAGCTTTATTTTTAGCTAATCGAACCCTGACTACCGCATTTTCCCTGATAGCAATATATCCCTGAATAATTTTGTAATGCTCCCAATCGTGATGGGGATTAAATTCAGTAACAAGAAATTTTCTTTCTATTTCGATACCCATAAATTTCCTCTTTTCAAAGGTAACCAATTATCGCAATTTGCCCTAAAACTTATGTATTCAAGATTTCAGAAAACTTATTATCAGCAATTTACACAAAACATAAATTCAGGATATTAACAATCGTGGATGAAATCGTTTATACTCCTTCTAAACTGAATAAAAAGAATAGCATAGTTTTGAAACAAAGAAATAGTATGCGTTTTCTGTGTGCAGTGTTGCTCATAGCAGGGTTAAATACCATAGGCAAGGCTCAACCTCCACTCATGGAAATCAAAGCTTATTGGGGTGAAGTTTCCACTCTTAAAGTTCCAGCTTCGCAGCTAAACCAGATTGAATACATAAAAATTCTTGATACCGTTAAAGGGCGAGAAATCAAATACATCAGCCGATATAGACTTTATTACCAGCCTGTAGATTACGGCCCTGTAAAGGTCATGGATGGGCATGGTATTTTTATCAGCAGTCAGTTAAAATCCATTCCCAATCCCAAGCCCGGAGATAAAATTATTCTTTCCGATATTTACGGTTATGTGAATACTGAGGGTTTTAAGCAAATCCCAACCGCAGTTGTTATGCATATCCTTTAATGGGATGTTTATAACCTCACTGGTTCATTTTATTGATTTATTGTTAATTTTGATGAAGTTAATTGCAAAGTCATGATGGAAGAGCAAAAATTCGAACTGGAAGAC
>CAYNBC010000008.1:5341-10328 GCA_964395255.1 uncultured Sphingobacteriales bacterium
AAGACAATCTGAATGAGGAAATCGAAGAAGAAGAATACGAAGAAGGAAGAGGCCCAGGTATCTACATTTTACTGGCAGTATTTATTATTTTGTTTTTAACAACCTTGAGTTTTTTTGTTTACTACCAGTTTTATCTGGGTAATGGAAAATGGGATTTTTCATTTAAAAAACGAACCTCTCAGGAAATGATGGATTATACTGCACTTCAAAATGAAAACCAGACACTGAAAGCAAAAGTTGACAGCCTTGAAGCCATTATAAATCAATTCGAAGAAGACAGCTCTAATACTTCTTCAGCTTCGTATTCCGGAACGGAAATACTTGATCAAAGCCTGGCCGGTGAAAAATATGAAGTTCAGATTGGTGCTTTTTATAATTATGATTTTAGCCGTTATGAACCTTATTTGCAAAATTTAAATCTGGATAAAGAAGACGGTGCTGTAAAACTCGTTATCGGGCGGTTTGATAATTTTGACGATGCCTGTGCTTTTGCCAAAGACATCAAAAGACTGGGAATTAAAAATGCTTTTATCGTAAAAAAAGTAGACGGAAAAAGGGTAAAATACAACCAGTGGTGTAACTAAACTCTCATTTTTTTGATTTTCTGAATAATAGAAGTAGTCGAATAATGTTCTACAAAGGGTAGAACAATAACCTTACCTCCATTTTTTTTGACGGTATCCCCACCCACAATTTCATCTTCCTTGTAATCGCCACCCTTAACCAGAATATCAGGCAAAACGGAAGAAATTAAAGAAGCCGGTGTTTCTTCATCAAACATAACCACCGTATCAACAAATTGAAAGGATGCCATAATCAGGCTACGGGCATTTTCGTTCATAACAGGACGGTCAGGACCTTTTATTTTTTTTACGGAAATATCCGAATTAAGAGCAACAACAAGCCTGTCGCCAAGAGCCGATGCCCGGGCAAGATACTCAATATGTCCGGGATGTATTAAATCAAAACATCCGTTTGTAAATACCACTTTAAGTCCCCGCTGCCTCCATTCGTTTCTCCTTTGGATAAGCTCTTCTTTACTGACTATTTTATTCAGGATGGGATTTAGCGGATTCATGATTCAATTTTCTTTGTAAATAAACAAAATAGAAAAAACAAAGGGCACCTACAACAATTATCATCAGCGTTTGAGAAGAATGAGCAAGCAATGCAAACAGAGAAGCATCATCATGACTGATTTGAAAAACTTTCAGCGCTTTTTCGGCAGCAAAATGGTAGGTACCCACACCACCCTGCACAGGCATAATAAATCCCAGACTTCCAATGGTCAAAACAAACAGGCCTGCCCGTGGGCCTAAATGAGAAGTACCGGGAATGGAGAAAAACACCAGATAAGTCATGTAAAAATAGGACAACCATATAATCAGGGTATGCAGCAAGAAAGTCCATTTTTTTTCCATGTGAATGATGGTTTTCATTCCCTGCCAGAATCCCCTGATAATTTCCCTGACCTTGATGTAAAGAGGGTGTTGCTTGAAACTTCTTCTGGATTTTTTAAGTCTGTACAGGAAATAAATCATGCCTGCCAGACCAACAAAAATGATAATCAGTGTATAATAACTGAATAAAAAGTCATACTTACTCCGGTAATAATGATAAGAATTATAAACGGTGGTTTTGATTTTTGCAAATTCAAGCAAAACCGATATGGCAGTAAGAAAAATAAGTACGATAAAATCAAACCCTCTTTCAACAATGACTGTACCCAATAATTTATTAAAAGGAATTTTGTGTGTGCGGTTCAAAGTAACACATCTTGTAACCTCGCCCATGCGAGGAAGAGCAAGGTTGGCCAGATATCCCACCATAACAGCCATAAAACCATGGAAAGGTTTGATTTTAAATCCAAGAGGCTGAATAAGTATAGCCCAGCGCATACCCCTGCTAAAATGCCCCAGAAGAGCTATAAATAAAGCCAGAATAATCCAGTTGTAATTGGCTTTTTTTAACTCCTCCCAGAGTTGATGCATGGGCTGGTCTTTGTACACCAACCAGAATAAGAAAATTCCTATACCTAAAAATAAAATATATTTCAGGCCAGAAATTAACTTTTTCAATTGATGGAATTTTTGCCGGGTTCAGGAAGTAAAAAACGTGGTTTGAAAGTTCTGGCTTCTTCAGGAGTGAGATGAATATAGGAAACGATAATAATCAGGTCACCCACCGAAGCCTTACGTGCAGCAGCACCATTGATACCTATCACACCAGTACCTCTGCCACCTTTGATAACATATGTATCAAATCTTTCTCCATTTGTGATATTATAAACATGAACTCTTTCATTTTCGACCAAACCAGCAGCATCCATAAAATCTTCATCAATGGTAATGCTGCCCATGTAATTTAAATCAGCCTGTGTTACCCGGGCGCGGTGAATTTTGGATTTTAAAACTTCAATCAACATATTATTTTGTTATCAAAAGATTGTCAATAAGTCGAACATTGCCAAGCCAGGCAGCCACCAACATGACTGCCTTCCCTTTAATCTCATTTATTTCTTCAAGCGTTTCTGCATCACGAATTTCAAAGTACTCTAATTTAAACATATTATTTTTTTCAAAAGCAGAAATGATTTCTTTTTTTACTTCAGAAACCGTCATTTTAGCAAGCAAAGTTTGTGCATTTAGAAGTTGCCTGTAAATAAACGGAGCAGCCAATCTTTCTTCGGTGCTTAACAAAAGATTCCTGCTACTCATGGCCAGCCCGTCCTCTTCACGAACGGTGGGTACAGAAACTATTTCAATGGGCAAATGAAAATGAGAAACCAATTTTTTAATAACAAGCAGTTGCTGATAATCTTTTAACCCGAAATAAGCTTTATGAGGATGAACAAGGTCAAATAACCGCTTAACCACGGTAACAACGCCACGGAAATGTCCCGGCCGAAATTGACCTTCAAGAATATTATCCAGATTTCCCAGGTCAATATCCAGCAACTGGGGCGGTTGTTCAGGATAGATCGTTCTGTCATCAGGAAGGAAAGCCACATTAGCTCCTGCCAACCCGGCTTTGCGTATATCATTTTCGGGGTCACGCGGATAATTTTTCAGATCAGTTTTGTCATTAAACTGGGTAGGATTAACATATATACTGACTACTGTTATTTCATTTTCATCCCGGGATCGTTCGATTAAACTTAAATGCCCCTGATGCAAAGCACCCATTGTTGGAACAAATCCTATAGACCCTTTTTCACGGGCAGCACTTAAAACTTCTTGTAATTCGTTTTTCGTTCGTGCTATTTTTATCAAAGCTCTTTCTTAAATGATTTCTTTTCAAACTTCAAAAGTAAAATGAAATCGTTGAAATTAAGATATTTTATATAACTTTGTAGCCTCAAATTATTTGAAATAAGTAAATTACAAAGCAGAAAATGGTAGCAAAAAAAATCCTTGTGGTCAGTCATGAAATGTCTCCTTATACTGACCTGACCTCGCTCTCAGAAAAAGTAAAAGACATAGCTGTTAATCTTCAAAAAGACAATGCAGAAGTCAGGGTATTCATGCCCAAATATGGATTAATCAAAGAACGCAAACATAGACTTCATGAAGTAATCCGGCTTTCGGGCCTGAACATAACCATTGGAAGGGAAAACAATCCTTTGATTATCAAAGTAGCTACTCTCCAGGGCGCTAAAATTCAGGTGTATTTTCTTGATAATCTGGATTTCTTTCACCGTAAAGCCTATTTTACCGATTCCAACAACAAAGCTTTTGAGGACAACGGACAAAGAATGATATTTTTCAACAAAGGGGTTGTTGAACTTTTGTTTAAACTGGGATGGATACCCGATATTATTCATTGTCATGGTTGGTTCAGCAGCCTATTGCCCTTTTATGCAAAAGCCACCTATAAAAATGAACCAGCCTTCAAAAACGCAACAGTAGTATTTGGTTATCATTATGATGAGTTTACGCAGGCATTTCCAGAAAACTTTGCTCTCAATGCCGAAATTGATAAAAAAACACTTTCCGAGCTGAACTTTATCAACAATGCTGATACACAGAATATCAATCTATTGGCTCTGCATTTTGCAGACAGTGTTTATCTCAGTTCCGACAACATACCAGAAAATATAAACACCTACCTGAATACTTTAAACAAACCAGTTATTCAAGGTAATAAACTAGAAGGGGATGAAATTTTGCAGGAGTATAAGGAAAAAGTTTCCATTCTTTAGAAAAGCATGGATTTATTTTATAGCCCCTCTCTCATTGGCCGTCTTCCATTCCTGTGATGACCCCGATTTGAACGACTTACCCACCAATAAAGGGGATGAATTCTTTAAATATTCCTTTACCGATACGATAACTGTTACTATGCAGACCATCAGGGAGGATTCCATCCGCTCTGATGAATTTACGGAAGATTTACTGGGTGCTTACAAAGACAATATTGTTGGGCTTGTAAAGTCTTCACTCGTATTTGAGCTTCGCCTGCCGGTCAGTAATGTTGAGTTTCCTGCAGGGACCAAATTGAATGCTATTTACTTGAATCTGAAATATGCAGGCAACAACACACAATTTGGTGATCCGAATTCTGTTATGTCTTTTCATGTTTACCAATTAAATCAGCTGATTTATTTTGACTCTAATTATTATTCATCTACTAAGGTTAGTTATAATCCTGTTGAAATAGGGCATTACCAGGGACAGGTATTACCTACCGATTCAACGGTTTTAAGAATCAACCTTTCCAATGATTTTGGTAATTCTATTATACAGGCATCATCTGACGAGCTGGCTGATAATGTAGCTTTTAAAAATTTTATCAAAGGATTGATAATCATTCCTGATGAGCCCGTAAGCGGTGACGGTAATATTACCCACTTTTTGCTGACAGAAGATTCCTCTACGATGATTCTTGTCTACAACGATACGATGAACTATAAATTCCAAATTAATACAGCATGTGCAAGATTCAATATTTTTGAACATGATTTTTCAGTGTCCGAAGCTGAAACCCA
>CAYNBC010000008.1:10338-15533 GCA_964395255.1 uncultured Sphingobacteriales bacterium
TTAACCCATCCTGAGCAGGAATATCCATATGTTATACTTCAACCCCTTGCAGGTTTGAAAGCAAAAATTCGTTTTCCTTATATTTTCAATCTGGCTGATTCGGGTAAAATAGCCATTCACAAAGCTCGTCTTGTGTTTATCCCGGATGAAACTTCACCTTATTACGACCAAAAGCCTTCTTCTCTGATACTTTTTGATTCAGATAAAAATAACAAAAATCTGACTTTGATTGATCGACTGGAGGACCATTATGGAGGTGTTTACAATGCCACTGAAGGAGTTTATGCTTTTGGCATCACACGTTATCTTCAGCAACTAATTTCAACTTACCAGGAAAATCCCAATGAAGTCAATAACTATGGCTTAAATCTGATTATTCCTTCCGACAATCCAATTACAGCAGTACCCCTTCTTCTTAAATATTTAAATCCCGATCAGACACATTCCGTTAAATTGGAATTACATTATACCAGAATATCTGATTAAATTTGTACTGAACTAAGAATTTTTCCAAATTTTATAGACATAGAATGTGTGGAATAGTAGGATATATTGGAAACCGGGAAGCTGCACCGGTATTACTCAAAGGTCTTGAAAGGCTTGAATACAGAGGCTACGACAGTGCGGGCATAGCTGTTCTGGGTAAAAATGGCCTGCAGGTTTATAAAAAAGCAGGAAAAGTAGCTGATCTCAAAGAATTCATTAAAGATAAAAACATCGAAGGAACCATAGGAATTGCTCATACACGATGGGCGACTCATGGCGAACCCACCGATATCAATGCTCATCCTCATTTTTCCGAAAACGGCAACCTTGTTATGATTCATAACGGAATCATTGAGAATTATAAAACCATACGTAAGGAGCTCGAAAAAAGAAAACACAATTTTGTCAGTGATACCGATACGGAAGTTTTAATCCATTTGATAGAAGACATTCAGGAAAATGAAAAACTCAGTCTTATTGAAGCTACCCGAATGGCCCTGACCAAAGTTGTTGGAGCTTACGCCATAGTGATTCTTTCTAAAAATGAACCCGACACCCTGATTGCTGCCAGAAAAGGCAGTCCTCTGGTTATTGGTCTGGGCGAAAACGAGTTTTTCCTCGCCTCTGATGCTACACCTATTGTAGAATATACACGGAATGTCATTTACATGAATGACGACACCATAGCTTACATCAGCAGAAACGACTTCACCATTAGAACTATTGAAAACAAAATCGAAACTCCTTACATTCAGGAATTGGATATGAATCTCGAAGCCCTTGAGAAAGGAGGTTTCGACCATTTCATGTTAAAAGAAATTTTTGAGCAACCCAATGCCATCAGAGATAGCTTCAGAGGCAGGCTTAATGTCAATGAAGGCTATATCCGCCTGGGAGGTATTCATCAGTACCTTAACCGGCTGATGAATATCCGAAGAGTAATAATTACTGCCTGCGGAACATCCTGGCATGCAGGTTTAATCGGAGAATACCTTATTGAAGAGCTGGTTCGTATTCCCGTTGAAGTAGAATATGGTTCGGAATTCCGTTACAGAAATCCTGTACTTTTTGAAGACGATTTGTTAATCGCTATATCGCAATCAGGAGAAACAGCCGATACGCTGGCTGCTATTCAGCTGGCCAAAAAGAAAATACCTGTAGTTTTTGGCATTTGTAATGTAGTGGGTTCTTCCATCGCCCGCATCACCGATGCGGGTATTTATACCCATGCAGGCCCTGAAATTGGTGTTGCCTCAACCAAAGCTTTTACAGCCCAACTTACTGTTCTTTCCCTGCTATCCCTGTTGTGGGCCAATATGAAAGGCACTATCTCCCAGACCCAATACCGTGAATATATCAGTGAACTTTATACAATTCCCGATAAAATTGAAGAAATTCTTCAATTGAATCCTGTTATTGAACAACTTGCTGAAAAATTTAAAGATGCACGGAACTTTCTTTATCTGGGCAGAGGATATAACTTTCCTGTTGCCCTTGAAGGAGCTCTGAAAATGAAGGAAATATCCTATATACATGCCGAAGGTTATCCCGCTGCAGAAATGAAACATGGACCTATTGCCCTGATTGATGAAAATATGCCTGTAGTTGTAATTGCTACCAATAAGGTACATTATGAAAAAGTGGTAAGCAATATTCAGGAAGTGAAAGCAAGAAAAGGAATTATTATTTCCATAGTAAATAAAGGTGACTCTGTTATTAGAGATATGGCAGATTATGTAATAGAAATACCGGAGACGGAAGAAATATTTTCACCCATGCTATCGGTAATACCATTACAATTGCTGGCATATCATACTGCCGTCAAAAGAGGTTGTAATGTCGACCAGCCACGCAACCTTGCCAAATCAGTGACAGTTGAATAGATTAAAATAGTATTCATTTAATCCTTCATAAATTAAATAATTTTGCCCCTGCCGGAATTTATTCCCTGCAATCTGATTAATACATACAGACTTTCATGAACATAGAGATAAAAAACGCCAGTCAGAACAATCTAAAAAATATAGACCTTAACATCCCACACAATCAATTTATTGTAGTGACAGGCGTTTCCGGTTCAGGAAAATCATCCCTTGCCTTTGAAACACTTTATGAAGAAGGCCGGAGAAGATATGTGGAAAGCATGTCATCCTACATCCGGCAATTCATAGGTAAAATCCAGAAACCCCGTGTAGATAGCATAAACAACCTTCCTCCTTCTATTGCCATTGAACAAAAAAAATCCACTTCCAATTCAAGGTCAACTGTAGGAACAGTGACCGAATTATACCATTATCTTCAATTGCTTTTTGCCAGAGCAGGAAAAATATACTCCCCCATTTCAGGTAAAGAAGTCAAGCGGCATACCGTTGATGATGTTACGGAGTTTGTCCTTCAACAAAAAAGTGCCAACCAGATAAATATTTTTTTTGAAAAGCAGATTTCTGCCAGCAACTCCCTCAAAGAACAGCTTGAACTGCTTGTTCAAAAAGGCTTCATTAGAATTAAAATCAATCATGAATTGGTAAAAATCTCGGATTTTTTAAATAAGCCTACTGCTGAACTTGAAAAAACTGAAATTACTGACACTTTGTGGGTTCTGGTTGATCGTATCATCCCGGACCCCGATGATACCGAACTGGAACATCGCATTGCTGATTCTGTAAGTATAGCCTATTATGAAGGGCATGGCAGGTGTAAAATTGAACTCGATGATGGCAGGATTTATGAGTTTTCCAACCAGCTTGAAATGGATGGGATTCAATTTGAAGAACCTGCACCGGAAATGTTTTCTTTCAATAGCCCTTACGGAGCCTGCCCGGAATGCGGTGGATTTGGTGAAATTCTTGGAATTGATGAAAACAAAGTCATTGCAAACCCTTATAAATCGGTATATGACGGAGCTGTTTTGTGCTGGGAAAGTTCCAGCATGAAAAAATGGAAAGATGATTTTATCCTTAAGGCGGCCCGCTATCAGTTTCCTATTCACACACCCTATATAGAACTTTCAGAAGAACAGAAAGATTTACTGTGGAATGGAGCACCTGGATTGGAAGGCATTTATGATTTTTTCGAATTTATTGAGAGCCAGTCTTATAAAGTACACTATCGCATTTTTCTGTCCAGATTTCGCGGCAGGACCCAGTGCCGAAGTTGCAAGGGTGCCCGCTTAAGAAAAGAGGCTCTGTATGTTAAATTTCACGACAGGCATATTGGTCAATTACTATTGATGCCCATTGACCAGCTTCATGCATTTTTTCATAACCTCCCAGCCGAACTCAAGGAAAACAAAATTGTAAAACGAATTTTACCGGAAATTACAGGCCGACTGGACATGCTGGTGAAACTAGGACTGGGATATTTACATCTGAACAGAACCACACGCTCACTTTCAGGTGGTGAGCTTCAACGTGTTCAGCTTGTTTATTGTCTGGGAAGTAATCTCACCGGAGCCCTTTACATTCTGGATGAACCTTCCATTGGCCTGCATCCCCGTGATACCAGCGAACTTGTTAAAATTCTGAAACAATTACGCGACCTGGGTAATACTGTTATCGTAGTAGAACATGATGAAGAAATTATTCGGGCAGCTGATTTTTTAATCGATTTGGGACCGGGAGCAGGTCATCTGGGTGGTCAAATAATTTACCAGGGGAAAATTAATAAAATTAACGGGTTTGAAGGAAGCCTGACTATTGATTATCTGACGGGGAAAAGAAAGGTAACGGCCAAACATGAAGCCAGAACCTTTACTCATTTTATTGAATTAAAGGGAGCAACAAGACACAATCTCAAGCATATTGATGTGCAATTTCCTGTAAATGCCATGACAGTAGTAACAGGAGTTTCGGGGTCCGGTAAATCTACTCTGGTTACAGAAACACTTTATGAAAGCCTGAAACCTATTAATCAGAAATCACCACCATACCCATTTCAGGCCGATGAAATCAAGCTCGACAAAAGGCTTATTCACGGTGTCGAACTCATTGACCAGTTTGCCATTGAGGGTAATCGCAGGTCCAATCCTGCTACTTATATGAAAGTCTTTGATGCTATACGTGAGCTTATGGCTTCACTCCCATTATCCCGCCAGATGGGTTATACACCTGCTTATTTTTCATTTAATGTCGAAGGTGGAAGATGTGAAAACTGCAAAGGAGACGGCAATATTCTCGTTGAAATGCAGTTTGTTGCCGATTTGTATCTGGTTTGTGAAGAATGCAACGGAAAAAGGTATAAAAAAGATATTCTGGAAATTGAATACAAAGGAAAAAACATATACGATATTCTTCAGATGACTGTTGAAGAAGCATTTGAATTTTTTCAGGATAAACCCTCCATAATTCAGGGGCTGGAACCCTTAAAACAGGTGGGTCTGGATTACATCCAACTCGGGCAACCTACAAGTACATTAAGCGGAGGTGAAATACAGCGGCTTAAACTGGCTACTTTTCTTCATCTGGGTTATTATTCCGAACATCCCATGCTCTTTATTTTTGACGAACCTACAACTGGCCTTCATTTTCATGATATTAACAAATTGTTACATGCCTTCGATGCTTTAATTAATAAAGGACACACACTGGTAATCATTGAACACAACCCGGAAATTATTAAAAATGCAGATTACATTATCGACCTGGGACCGGAAGGTGGAGATAAAGGGGGTCATGTTCTTTATCAAGGACCCAGAGAAGGACTTCTGAGCT
>CAYNBC010000009.1:0-14873 GCA_964395255.1 uncultured Sphingobacteriales bacterium
CATTAAAATCGCTATATGCCAGAAAACCTTCTAAAAGATTCAGCATCCGCGTTACTGATTCTCTTTATGCCTCTCCGGTGGTGCTTGACACTATCTGGAATACCATTTACAGAACAAAGATTTCTGAGGAGAAAGAATACATTTACAGTGATCTGGATTTTATTTTTCTTAAAAGAATCATTGACTCCATACTTAACGAATCCTTTGTTACCTATTTGCAGGAAAATTTTTATGGACCTCTTGGAATGAACTTTACCTGTTTTAATGCTGGACTGAAATTTCCTTTGAATCAAATTGTACCTTCAGAAAAAGATAAATATTTCAGGCACCAAACTATTCATGGCTCTGTGAATGACCCTGCTGCAGCATTGATGGGAGGGGTTTCGGGTCATGCTGGTTTGTTTTCCAATGCCAATGATTTAGCCAAAATCGGGCAAATGTTAATGACAGGAGAGTATGGAGGAGACAAATATTTTCAGCACGCTACCCTTAAAAAATTTACTTCCCGACAATCCACCATTTCCCGAAGAGGTTTGGGCTTTGATAAACCTGAATTCAATTTAGAAGAACCCTATACCCCTGCAAGCAGGATGGCTGATACTTCCACTTTTGGGCATACGGGTTTTACAGGTACATGCTTCTGGGTTGACCCCAAAAATGAATTGATTTTTGTGTTTTTATCCAACAGAACATTTCCTGATAACCAAAACAAATTGCTCATTGAAAACAATACCCGCAATAAAATTCATGATATCATTTACGAGGCTTTGAGAAAAAACTCTACGCATTAATGCAGAAAACCCCGCTTTGAACGGGGTTCATTTTTTTATCACTCACAGTGAATAATTAACTATTTTCCTCTTTGTTGTCTTCTTCTTTGGTTTCTTTTTGCTCCTCCGAAGCACTGGTATCTTTGGCGTTTTCAGTTTTTGTTTCAGCCGGGTTTTCAACTTTTTCTTTGGCTTTTACTTCCTTTTTCTCTTCAGCCTTTTTTTCTTCCTTATCAACTTTAGGTGTGGCAGCATTTTCTTCTTTGCTTTCAGACTCTACAATTTCCTTTTCAGTAGAAGTTGATGCCTTTTCAGTTGTGGTAGTTACTTTTTCCTGGGTTTTCTTCCCACCTCTTCTCGACCTTGACCTACGTGTTGCTTTTTTCTTGGGTTCTTTGGTATAAATCTCATTAAAATCAACCAGTTCCATCATGCATGTTTCGGCATTATCGCCCAATCTGTAACCTGTTTTGATAATTCGAGTATAACCACCTGGCCGGTCACCAACTTTAGGAGCAACTACCTCAAATAATTCTTTTACAGGTTCTTTATGTTTCAAATAACTAAAAACAATTCTTCTGGAATGGGTAGTATCATTTTTTGCTTTGGTAATCAAAGGCTCAACAAATTTTCTAAGTTCTTTGGCTTTAGCCACCGTAGTGTTAATTCTTTTATGAAGAATCAGCGAAGAAGCCAGATTGGCTAACATGGCTTTGCGGTGAGCCGCTTTTCTACCCAGATGATTAAATCTTTTTCCGTGTCTCATAACTTTACTCCTGATCTAATTTATAAGCTGAAACGTCCATTCCAAAGGTCAGTCCTTTTTCTCTGACCAGTTCTTCAATTTCTATCAGCGATTTTTTGCCAAAATTTCTGAATTTCAATAAATCTCCCACATCATATTGGACAAGTTCTCCGAGCGTTTCAATACCGGCTGCTTTTAAGCAATTATATGCACGAACGGAAAGGTCGAGATCTGTTAAGGAGGTTTTCAAGAGCTTACGCATTTGTAAAAATTTCTCATCCACTTTTCTTTCCTCGCTTTTCAGCTCTTCATCAAGGGTGATTTTATCATCGGAAAACAAGATGAAATGTTGCATTAATACTTTGGCTGCTTCTTTTAATGCATCTTCGGGATGAATAGAACCGTCTGTTTGAATTTCGATGATTAATTTTTCAAAATCTGTTTCCTGACCTACCCTGTAACTTTCAACTTTATAATTGACTTTTTTGATAGGGCTAAAAACAGCATCCATGGAAATTAAACCAATGGGTGCATCTTCAGGCTTATTTTCTTCTTCGGGAACATAGCCACGACCTTTTTTGATGGTTAATTCCATCTCCAGCTTAACATCTGGTTCCATATTGCAGATAACCAGGTCAGGATTTAGAACGGTAAAATTAATGGAAGCCTGGCCAATATCTGCAGCTGTAAATTGTTCTTTGCCGGTAATAGAAATAAACACTTTCTCTTCAGTCTCTTCTCCCCTGGGTTTAAGCCTGACTTCTTTAAGATTCAGCACAATGTTTACTACATCTTCAACAACACCTTTAATGGTGGAAAACTGTTGTTCAACACCTTCAATTTTTACATTGGTAATGGCATAACCCTCAAGGGAGGAAAGTAAAACTCTTCGAAGTGCATTACCTATTGTAGTACCATAGCCTTTTTCGAGAGGATAGAATTCAAATTGTCCATGAAAATCGGATGCTTTGAGCATCACAACTTTATCGGGTTTTTGAAAAGGAATTAATCCCATTTTTATTAAAATTTATTTATTACTTGGAGTAAAATTCAACAATCAGATTTTCTCTAATATTTTCAGGAATTTCTTCCCGTTCGGGATAATTAACAAATTTTCCCTGTAATTTATCGTTATCCCATTCCAGCCAGCTGTATGTTTGCCTGCGCGATGCCAGTGCATCTTGAATAACTTCAAGCGATTTGGATTTTTCTCTGACACCGACAATATCTCCCGGCCTTAAAGTATAAGAAGGGATATTAACCACCCGGCCATTGACGGTAATGTGTTTATGAGAAACCAGCTGACGAGCTGCAGCGCGAGTACGGGCAATACCAAGACGGAATACTGTATTGTCAAGGCGTGCCTCTAAAAACTTCAACAAGTTATCCCCTGTTTTTCCACTTTTACGGGAAGCTTTTTCAAATAAATTCCGGAATTGCCTTTCCAGTAAGCCATAAGTATATTTGGCTTTTTGTTTTTCATTTAGCTGAATTCCGTATTCAGTAATTTTTGACCTTCTTTTCCTTGCGGCCTGACCGGTTTTTCTGCCCAGGGTTTTGTCAGGGCCAAATATCGGGTCTTTAAATCTTCTGGCTATTTTTGATTTGGGGCCTATATATCTTGCCATAATAATTCAGATTTTATTTATTGTTATACTCTTCTTCTTTTGGGAGGCCTACAACCGTTGTGTGGTATGGGTGTTACATCATGAATAGTAGTAACTTCGATACCTGTGTTATGAATGGTACGAATAGCAGCATCACGTCCTGCACCTGGTCCTTTTACATAAACAACGGCTTTTCTCATTCCTAAATCATAAGCAACTTTGGCACAATCCTCAGCAGCTTTCTGGGCAGCATATGGGGTGTTCTTTTTCGAACCTTTAAATCCCATTTTACCTGCCGATGACCAGGAAATAACCTGTCCTGCAGAATTCGTTATCGATATAATGATGTTATTAAAGGTAGCCTGAATGTAAACCCTTCCAAAAGGTTCAACAACAACCTTTCTTTTTTTAGTAACTCTGGATCTCTGCTTTGCCATGAACAATTATTTTTTACCTGCTTGTTTTTTATTTGCGATTGCTCCTTTCTTTTTACCTTTCCGCGTACGGGCATTGGTGTGGGTTCGCTGACCGCGAACAGGAAGCCCTTTACGATGCCTTATTCCCCGATAGCAGCCAATGTCAATAAGGCGCTTGATATTCATTTGTATCTCTGATCTAAGCTCACCTTCTGTTTTATACTGCTCATTGATAATATTCCGAATAGCAATCAGCTGCTCATCAGTCCACTCATTTACTTTCAAATCACAGCTAACATTGGCTTTTTGTAAAATTTCTTTCGCTGTGCTTTTGCCAATACCGAAAATATAGGTGAGTGCAATATCACCTCTTTTATTTCCGGGTAAGTCGATTCCTCTTATCCTTGCCATAATTTATCCTTGTCTTTGTTTATACCTGGGATTCTTTTTATTAATTACATATAAGCGGCCTTTTCTTCTGACAATTTTGCAATCGGCACTCCTTTTTTTAATTGATGGTCTAACTTTCATATCTTTAGCTTTTCGACTTATACCTTTGAGTAATTCTTCCTTTTGTTAAATCATACAGGGAAATTTCTACCTTAACTTTATCACCGGGTAAAATACGCACATAATTCATTCTCATTCTTCCGGAAATATGAGCCAATATTTCATGACCGTTTTTCAATTTTACCCGGAACATAGCATTTGGTAATGCTTCAATTACCTCTCCGTCTTGCTCTATGATATTTTTATTTCCCATTTAATATTTATTGCTTTTTTGAGCCTGCAAATGTACGAATTTTAATTGAATTACATAGACCTTACATTACCAGTACGACCTTTTATTCTACCTGATTTTAACAAACCATCATAATGGCGCATTAGCAGATGACTTTCAATTTGTTGAAGGGTATCCAGAATAACACCGACAAGAATGAGCAAGGATGTTCCTCCAAAAAATCTGGCAAATTGACTGTTTACATGTAACATTCGTGCAAAAGCTGGCAAAATAGCAACGATAGCCAGAAAAATCGAACCCGGTAATGTAATTCTACTCATAATGGTATCGATATAGTTGGCGGTTTTTTTACCGGGTTTTATGCCCGGGATGAACCCTCCATTTCGTTTCAGGTCATCAGCTATTTGAATAGGATTAATGGTAACTGCTGTATAAAAATAGGTAAATAAAATAATCAATATGGCAAATATAAAGTTATAGGCAAAGGAGGTATAATTATTTAGGGCTCCTGCCAGTCCACTCCATGCCGAGGAATTGGGGAAAAACTGAGCAATTGTAGCTGGTATAAACATCAAAGCCTGGGCAAAAATAATGGGCATAACACCGGCAGCATTAACTTTCAAAGGTAAATACTGGCGAACACCACCATACTGGCGATTGCCTACAATTCTTTTGGCATACTGAACAGGAATTCTTCGGGTACCTTGTACCAGCAAAACTGTGCCAAGAATAACACCCAATAATGCAACAATTTCAACAAAGAATACGACAAGTCCTCCACCTGCTTCTTCAAGTCGTGTATCAAACTCAGCAAATAAAGCCAGAGGAAAACGGGCAATGATACCAATCATAATTAATAAGGAAATACCATTACCAACGCCTTTATCAGTAATCTTCTCCCCTAACCACATAACAAACATGGTCCCGGTAGTAAGAATGACAATGTTTGTAAATGTGAACATAAATGGAGAGAGAACTTCAGGATGTGTAATGGATAAAATAGCTCCAGGTGCCTGTGCTTTTAAGTTAACTAAGAATGCAACAGATTGGAAAGCTGTTACAACAATGGTTAATACACGCGTAATCTGGTTTAATTTTTTTCTTCCTGATTCACCTTCTCTTTGTAGTTTTTGAAAATATGGAACGGCAATACCCAGAAGCTGTATAACGATGGATGCTGATATATAGGGCATAATTCCCAGAGCAAAAATGGACGACCTGGAAAATGCACCACCGGCAAACATGTTTATTAATCCCAGTAATCCTTCCGATGCTTGCTTTTGATAAGCAGCCAGAGCGTTAGGATCTACACCCGGCAATACTATATATGAACCCATCCGGTAGATGGCTATAAATCCCAGCGTAAATAAGACCCTTACTCTCAGGTCTTCAATATTCCAAATATTTTTCAGCGTCTGTATTAACCTGCCCATCCGTTATTGTTTTACAACTTTACCTCCTGCTTTTTCAATAGCCTCCTTTGCAGACCTGGAAAAGCCATCGGCTGTTACCTCTATTTTTGCAGTTAATTCTCCTTTTCCTAGAATTTTTACCCTTTCTTTTTTGCTTACCAAACCATATTTAATAAATGTTTCTTTATTAAATTCGGTTATTTTATGCTTATCATGAAGCATTTGTAAAGTAGAGAGGTTAACGGGTACATATTCTTTCCGGTTAATGTTTTTGAAGCCGAATTTGGGTACCCTTCTCTGTAAGGGCATTTGTCCTCCTTCAAAACCAATTTTTTTAGAATAACCTGATCTCGATTTGGCACCTTTATGTCCTCTTCCGGCAGTGCCTCCTTTTTTTGAGCCTTCACCCCGGCCTCTTCTTCCATCATGATGTTTAACCGATCCCGGAGCAGGTTTCAATTTACTTAAGTCCATCGTTATTATTTATATTCTACTTTAACCAAATGACTTACCTTTTTAATCATTCCTTCTATCTGAGGAGTAAGATTATGAGTAGCCTTGCTGTTTATTTTACCTAATCCAAGAGCCTTTACTGTTCTCTTTTGGTCGGACGGACGACCGATAGTGCTTCTAATGAGTGTAATTTCAACCTGTTTATTTTTCATAACTTATCCGTTGAAAACTTTTTCTAAAGAAACATTTCTTTGTTTGGCAACTGTATAAGCATCACGCATTTGCAAGAGGGCCAAAATGGTGGCTTTTACTACATTGTGAGGGTTGGAAGAACCTTTGGATTTGGCAAGAATATCTTTTATGCCGGCACTTTCCAGTACAGCTCTCATAGCACCACCGGCCACGATTCCTGTACCGGGGCTGGCAGGTTTTAAAAACACTTTGGCACTACCGTATTTGGCCGTTTGTTCATGGGGTATGGTTCCATTTACTATAGGAACTCTAAAAAGGTGCTTTTTGGCATCATTAACACCTTTAGCAATGGCATCTGTTACTTCACGTGCCTTGCCAAGTCCATAGCCAACTATTCCATCCCCGCTTCCAACAACAACAATAGCTGCAAAGCTGAATGTTCTACCTCCTTTTGTAACCTTGGTAACACGATTTACACTGACTACATGTTCCGAAAGTTCTACTTCAATATTTTTTATTTTTCTATGTGCTGGAAACTTCATCTTAATTATTTTTAAAATTTAAGGCCTCCTTCTCTGGCACCTTCTGCCAGTGCTTTTACCCGACCATGATATAAATAACCATTGCGATCAAAAACGGCTTTTTCAATATTTTTTTCTTTTGCCCTCTCAGCCAGTTTAAGTCCCACCAGGCGAGCAACTTCGGTTTTGGTTTTACCTTTAGTGTCAATATCTTTTTGACGCGAATTGGCAGCTACCAATGTATGACCGGTTTGATCATCAATCATTTGTGCATAGATTTCGCGATTACTGCGGTATACTGATATTCTCGGTCTTTCTGCTGTCCCGAATATTTTTTTTCGGATACCTCTTTTAATCCTTAATCTTCGTTTGGTTTTTTTCAATAACCTTTCCATGGAATTAACTTTTAAAATTAACCAGCTGCCGTTTTACCGGCTTTTCTTCTAATCTCTTCACCAACATAACGAATACCTTTACCTTTATAAGGTTCAGGTTTTCTCAAGTCTCTGATTTTTGCAGCTACCATCCCAAGAAGCTCCTTATCATGGCTTTCAAGGATTATTAATGGTGCTTTACCTTTTTCGGTTTGTGTGGTTACTTTTACTTCATCAGGAACAATAAAAACTATTTCATGCGAGTATCCCAGAGACAATTCAAGATTTTGACCCGTATTGGAGGCTTTATAACCAACGCCTATTACTTCCAGTTTTTTTACAAATCCTCTGGATACTCCTTCAACCATATTGGCAATCAATGTCCTGGAGAGTCCGTGTAACGATTTGTGTCTTTTTGATTCTGTGGGTCTTTTCACATAAATCGTATCTCCTTCAATTTGTATCTGCATGCTGGGATCAATCTGTTGCTTCAACTCCCCTTTTGGACCTTTTACACTAACAAGATTCCCTTTGCTTATGCTAACTTCAACTCCCTGGGGTATTTTTATCGGTGTGTTTCCAATTCTAGACATCGTACTGATATTTAATAAACATAACAAAGAACTTCACCACCAACATTCAGTTTTCTGGCTTGTTTATCGGTCATTATACCTTTGGATGTACTGATGATGGTAATGCCCAATCCATTAATGGCTCGAGGTAAATCGGCAGCACTGCTATACTTCCTCAAACCCGGTTTACTGATTCTTCCAATTTTTTTGATGACAGGTTCTCCGGTTATAGGGTCATACTTCAGGGCGATTTTAATGGTTCCCTGAACATTTTTCTCCCGATCAACTTTATAACTTAGTATATATCCTTGATCTTTTAAAATTCTGGTAATTTCTTCTCTTACCCGGGAACGAGGAACTTCAACTACCCTTTTGCCGGCTTTCTGGGCGTTACGTATTCTTGTTAAAAAATCTCCAATAGTATCCATAATCTAATTCCGTTTACCAACTTGCTTTTTTTACTCCGGGAATTAATCCCTGTTGAGCCATTTCTCTGAAGACATTTCTGCAAACACCAAACTGACGGCTGTATGCTCTGGGTCTTCCGGTAATTTCGCATCTGTTCCTTAACCTGACTGGTGACGAATTACGTGGTAGTTTATCCAGCGCTTTCCAGTCGCCAGCTGCCTTCAGCTCGGCTCTTTTTTGTGCATATTTTTCAACCAGTTTTTTTCTTTTCTTATTTCTGACTACAAGTGAAAGTTTTGACATTTTTTTTTATTTTTTAAAGGGTAAACCCAATAATTTCAACAAAGTATAAGATTCTTTATCTGTCTTGGCAGTGGTTACAATGGTGATGTCCATTCCATTGATTTTTGCCACTTTATCAAGATCAATTTCCGGGAAAATAATTTGCTCACTGATTCCCATCGAAAAGTTTCCTCTGCCATCAAATCCTTTATCGCTGATTCCACGGAAGTCACGTACACGGGGCAAGGCAATGGCTATCAGTCTTTCCAGAAATTCCCACATTCTATCTCCCCGAAGAGTTACTTTTGTACCAATCGGCATTCCAGCCCTTAATTTAAAATTAGATACCGATTTTTTGGCATAACATGGTACAGCTTTCTGACCTGCAATCAATGAAATTTCTTCTACCGATTTTTCAATCAATCTTTTGTCAGCTACGGCTCCCCCAACTCTCTGGTTAATACTGATTTTCTCAATTCTGGGGACTTCCATTTTATTTTTATACCCGTATTCTTTAATCAACGCGGGTACTACCTCTTCATAGTATTTTTTCTTGTATGCTGGAACGTACTTCATCACTTAATAACCTCCCCTGATTTTTTAGAGTATCTGACCAATTTTCCTTTTTCATCCCTTTTTCTTCCTACCCTTGTAGGTTCAGAAGTTTTAGGATCTATTAACATTAAATTGGATATATGAATAGGTCCTTCCATTTTTATGATTCCACCGTCCGGATTTTTCTGCGTGGGCTTACTGTGTTTTGTCCTGATATTGACCCCTTCAACAATGGCTCTGTAAGTTTTTCTGTCAACAGACAAGACCCTTCCTTCACGGCCTTTATCGTTGCCAGCAATAACTTTTACGATATCGCCTTTTTTAATTTTAATTTTATGAATTTTTTGTTCTTTCTTTTTCATTTTTAAATAACTTCAGGTGCCAGTGAAACAATTTTCATATATCTTTTTTCTCTAAGCTCACGAGCCACCGGACCAAAAATACGGGTGGCTACGGGTTCATTGGCTGCGTTTAAAAGGACGCAGGCATTATCATCAAAACGAATGTAGGAACCGTCTTTTCTACGGATTTCTTTACGGGTACGAACCACAACGGCTTTAGAAATAACGCCTTTTTTCAGGTTACTTGATGGTATAGCAGATTTTACAGTAACAACTATTTGGTCACCAATAGAGGCATATTTTTTACCTGAGCCGCCTAAAATTCCAATACAAAGTACTTCGCGGGCGCCACTATTGTCAGCTACTGATAATCTTGTTTCTTTTTGTATCATTTTACTTCGCTTTTTCTACTATTTGAACCAATCTCCATCTTTTCATTTTGCTTAATGGACGGGTTTCCATGACTGTTACTTTGTCTCCTTCGCGACATTCATTGTTTTCATCGTGGGCATGTACTTTTGTGGTTTTTAAAATCATCTTCTTGTATTTGGGATGCTTGACTTTTCGAATAACAGATACAGTAATGGTTTTGTCGCGTTTGGCACTCGAAACGATTCCCGTCAATACTTTTCTTCGATTCCTGCTTTTATCCATTTTTTTGTTCTTTTGACTCTAATTCTCTTTTTCTCAACTCGGTTTTCAATCGGGCTATGGTTTTTCTTGTTTCTTTGAGTTTGTGGGGGTTGTCGAGAGGGTTCACCGAATGCATAATTCTTAATCGGGTATATTGAAGTTTCTGCTCTTTGATGAGCTCCTTTATTTCTTTTGTGGTCAGTTCTTTGATGTCAGAATATTTCATTTCTTTTTATTTAGTTGAATTCATAGTCTCTTCTAACAACAAACTTGGTAGCTACAGGTAATTTCTGAGCACCCAGTTCCAGAGCCCTTTTAGCCTGCTCGTATTTAACACCGTCCAATTCAAATAAAATTTTGCCGGGCTTAACAATAGCTGCCCAATATTCGGGGTTACCTTTACCTTTACCCATCCTGACTTCAGCTGGTTTCTGAGTAATGGGTCGGTCAGGAAAAATTCTAATCCACAATTTCCCTTCACGTTTTACATAACGGGTAATGGCAATACGGGCGGCTTCAATCTGGTTGGCTTTAATACGTCCTGGTTCAAGGCTTTTCAATGCGAAGCTTCCAAAAGCAATAGTATTTCCTTTCTGTGCAACGCCTTTAATTCTTCCTTTTTGAACTTTCCTGTATTTTGTTTTTCGTGGTTGTAACATAATTTTTGATTTAAGTTCTTATCGTCTGGATCTTCCTCTTGGTTTTCTGGGACGGCTATCGCCTTCACCAAAATTCAAGGATAAATCTCTTCTTCCAAAGACTTCACCCTTACAAATCCAGACTTTAACACCTATAATTCCATAAATTGTCCGTGCATGTACGAGGGCATAGTCAATATCAGAACGAAATGTATGCAAAGGAATCCGGCCTTCTTTATATTCTTCACTACGAGCCATTTCGGCACCTCCTAATCGTCCGCTACATTTAACTTTAATCCCTACAGCACCAACGCGCATCGTGGAATCAATGGCTTGTTTCATAGCCCTCCGGTACGACATGCGGGCACTTATCTGGCTTGCAATATTTTCGGCAACAAGCTTGGCTTCCAGCTCAGGTCTTCTAATTTCGAAAATATTTATCTGAACATCTTTACCTGTCAGGTTTTTCAATTCTTCTTTAAGCAGGTCTACTTCATTACCACCCCGACCTATGACCAAACCTGGTCTGGAAGTATGAACAGTAACTGTAATTCGCTTTAAGGTTCTTTCAATAACGATTTTGGAAATCCCACCTTTGGCAAGCCTTGTATAGACATATTCCCTGATTCGGTAATCTTCAAGCAGTTTTTCTGCATAGTCTTTTTCGCTATACCAGTTTGATTCCCATCCTCTTATATAACCTAACCGAAGCGATATTGGATTTGCTTTTTGTCCCATATTATTCAGCTGAATTTTCGTTTTTCGTTACAATATTTTCATCTTTTTCTTCCTCAATAACAGGTGAAGATACCGGATTTAAAGAATCCAGAACAATGGTTACATGATTGGACCTTTTGCGGATACGATAAGCTCTTCCCTGTGGCGCAGGTCTGATTCTTTTGAGTGTTCTCGCATTATCCACCATGATAGATTTAATGTACAGGTTGCTTTCTTCAACTCTTTCATCTTCGTTAAGTTGCTGCCAATTGGAAATACCCGATAATATCAACTTCTCCAATTTTTCAGCGTAAGCTCTTTTTCTGTGAAATTTTAATATATGTAATGCTTCTTCAACCTGCTTCCCACGAATCAATGAAGCCAATAACCTCATTTTACGAGGTGAATAAGGGCAATTTCTTAATCTTGCTACTGCTTCCATTTACTTGTTTTTAACAGGATGACCCATAAATTTTCGGGTAGGTGCAAATTCACCTAATTTATGACCAACCATGTTTTCTGTTACGTAAACAGGTATAAATTTTATACCATTGTGTACCAAAAATGTATGGCCCACAAAGTCAGGAATTATCATGGACCTTCTGGAATATGTTTTAATCGGTTGTTTTTTACCCGATTCGTTAAGCTGGTTCACAACTTTTTCCAGTTTCCAGTATACATAGGGACCTTTTTTAATCGAGCGAGCCATAGTAATTATTTTTTCCTCCTGACAAGAATGAGTTTGTTAGAAAATTTATTTTTATCGCGTGTTTTCTTACCTTTCGTGTACAATCCATTTCTTGATCTTGGATGTCCACCGGAGGCTTTTCCTTCGCCACCTCCCATGGGATGATCTACAGGGTTCATGGCAACACCACGCGTTCTGGGTCTACGTCCCAGCCATCTGTTACGACCTGCTTTACCTTTTTTAATTAAGGAATGATCTGAATTGGACACTGTACCAATGGTAGCACGACATTCTACAAGAATGTTCCGGACTTCACCAGACGGTAATTTAACCACAGCATATTTTCCTTCCCGGGCAATAAGCTGAGCATAAGTTCCGGCACTTCGAGCCAATTCACCACCTTTACCTGGTTGTAATTCTATGTTGTGGATGAATGTTCCTAAAGGTATCTGGGAAAGCTTCATGGCATTACCCACCTCCGGATTCACATTATCGCCACTTATAATGGTCTGACCTACTTTAATACCTTCAGGTGTGAGAATATATCTCTTTTCTCCATCTTTATAGACAACCAGTGAAATAAAGGCCGAACGATTAGGGTCATATTCGATGGTTTTGACCACACCGGGCACTCCTATTTTGTCTCTTTTAAAATCAATGATGCGATATAAACGCTTATGCCCGCCTCCGATATAGCGCATTGTTCTCCGTCCCTGGTTATTCCGGCCTCCGGATTTACGGTACGCAACAGTCAGGCTTTTTTCAGGCTGGTTTGTTGTTACTTCAGCATAAGCATTAATGACTGTAAATCTTTGCCCTGGTGATGTCGGTTTTAATCTTTTTAATGCCATAATTCTTAAATATTACTGTAAAAGTCAATAACATCTCCTTCTTTCAGGGTGACAACTGCTTTTTTATAGCTTCTTGTGCGGCCCTCCAGGATGTTTCGTTTGGTATAGCGTGTTTTCTTTTTGCCTTGATAAACCATGGTGTTGATAGAAATTACCTTAACGCCATAGAGTGCCTCTATTTCTTTTTTAATTTGCTCTTTTGTGGCTTTCCTTTCCACAATAAAAGCATATTTATTCAGGCTTTCACCCTGCTGTGAATACTTTTCTGTTATAACCGGTCTTTTAATTACTGTCATGGCTCTCAATTCAATATTTTAGTAACTTTTTCCACTGCACTTTCTGTAAAAATCAGCATTTGGTTGTTTAAAATCTCATAGGTGTTCAATTTTTCAGGGGTGCAAATATAGGCATTTTGGATATTTCTGGCAGATAAATAAACATTTTCATTTTCGCCCGGAATAACAAGCAAACTCTTTTTGTTATCGATTTTGAAACTTTTCAGAATCTGAAAATAGTTTTTGGTTTTGGGTTGATCAAACTGGAAATCTTCGATCACCAGTAATTGCTGATCTTTGAGCTTATAGGTCAATGCTGATTTACGGGCAAGGCTTTTTACTTTTTTGTTCAATTTGATGGAATAATCACGTACACGAGGGCCAAAAACCCTTCCACCTCCTCTAAACAGGGGATTAGTTATACTACCCACACGAGCAGCACCAATGCCTTTTTGCCTTCTGAGCTTGCGTGTTGATCCTTTTACTTCACCCCTTTCCTTGGTTTTATGGGTTCCCTGTCTTCTGGATGCCAGAATTCTTTTTACATCCAGATAAATGGCATGATCATTTGGTTTAATGCCAAAAATTTTGTCATCCAGCTCGAGTTGTTTGCCGGTTTTTTCTCCTTGAATATTATAAACGTCAACTTTCATGGCTATTTTTCTATAATTACATAAGAACCTTTAGGACCCGGTACGGCTCCTTTCAAGAATAAAAGATTTTTTTCAGGTACTTTTTTAACAACCACCAGGTTAAATATCTTCACTTTTCTGTTACCTGTACGACCAGCCATTCTCATACCTTTAAAAACACGGGATGGAAAAGATGAGGCTCCCAGCGATCCCGGTGCACGCCCCCTGTTATGCTGACCATGCGTTTGTCCGCCTACACCGCTGAATCCATGCCTTTTAACAACTCCTTGAAATCCTTTTCCTTTCGAATATCCGGTAACATCAACCCATTCACCTTCGCTGAAAATATCAATGGTAAGTACATCACCCAGTTTAAGTTTTTCAACGCCCGGGTATTTCCGCAGGTTTCTGAATTCAGCTAAAACAGCTTTGGGGGTTGTATTGGCTTTTTTAAAGTGGCCGGCAAGCGCTTTGGTGACTTTTCTCTCATCAATGTCGTCAAAGGCTAATTGTACAGCATTATAACCATCTTTGCCATTGGCATTTTTAAGCTGGGTAACTACACATGGACCAGCTTCAATAACGGTACAGGGGATTTGTTCCCCTTTTTCATTAAAGATGCTGGTCATGCCTAACTTTTTTCCGATAATTCCAACCATAATTAAACTTTTATTTCTACATCAACACCACCAGGAAGCTCCAGTTTCATCAATGCATCAACGGTTTTGGGGCTGGTGGTATAAATATCAATCATTCTTTTGTGTGAACACAATTCAAATTGGTCCCTTGCTGTTTTATTTACATGAGGTGATCGTAATACGGTAAATACTTTTCTTTTTGTGGGTAATGGGATAGGGCCACTTACAACAGCACCACTCAATTTGGCCGTTTTTACAATTTTTTCGGTTGACTTGTCAACCAGGGTGTGATCAAAGGACCTTAACTTAATGCGTATTTTTTGAGTGCTCATATTTTCAATTATTTACAACTATACCTTTTATTTTTTCAAGTATTTTCTTTTCTTCCTCAGGAGGTACAATGTCATACTT
>CAYNBC010000010.1:0-14827 GCA_964395255.1 uncultured Sphingobacteriales bacterium
GAAGATCCCTGTTCATAAAGCTATGCTAAATATTTCGGAGATTATCTATGAAACATGTAAAACTTATTTGATTCAACAGGGAAGGTTTCTTGTCATTTTATTTTTAATTGTAGCTGCGGCTATTCTTTACTATTTTCTGGGTCTGGTAGAAGGCATTACCATACCCAAGGTTTTATTGATTCTTTTCTGGACGGTCATTGGTATACTTGGTTCGTATTCGGTAGCCTGGTTTGGAATTCGAATCAATACCCTGGCAAATAGCCGAACTTCATTTGCTTCATTAAGGAAATTGCCATTCAATGTTATGGCCATTCCTCTTCAATCCGGAATGAGTGTGGGTTTGTTGCTGGTATGCGTTGAGCTTATCATGATGTTAATCATACTGCTTTTTGTTCCGGGTGAAAATGCAGGTGCCTGCTTTGTGGGATTTGCCATTGGGGAGTCGTTGGGAGCCAGTGCTCTTCGTGTAGCCGGTGGAATTTTTACAAAAATTGCCGATATAGGAGCCGATTTAATGAAAATAGTTTTTAATCTTCCTGAAGATGACCCCCGGAATCCTGGTGTAATTGCCGATTGCACGGGTGACAATGCAGGAGACAGCATTGGCCCTACTGCAGATGGATTTGAAACTTATGGCGTTACCGGTGTTGCTTTGATTTCATTTATTGTTCTGGGCGTTTTACAGGTTGAATTTCAGGCTATACTTATTGTGTGGATTTTTGCCATGCGTATCCTGATGATATTCACCTCTCTTCTGGCTTATTATCTTAATAATTACTTTTCAAAACTCAAATACGGTAAACTGGAAAGTTTTAATTTCGAACAACCACTAACCAATCTTGTATGGTTGACTTCTCTCATTTCCATTATCGTTACATTTGTTATCAGCTATCTTCTTCTTGGTGGTCTTGAAATAAACGGACAACCCCTGAATGGTTTGTGGTGGAAACTGGCTGGTATTATCAGTTTTGGAACGCTGGCAGCCGCTATTATCCCTGAATTAACCAAAGCCTTTACAAGTTCAAAATCGAGACATGTTAATGAAATCGTTACTGCTTCCCGTGAAGGAGGTGCTTCCTTAACTATTTTATCGGGTATGGTTTCCGGTAATTTTTCTGCCTTCTGGAAGGGTATTACGGTTGCAGCGTTAATGGTCGGAGGATTTTATATTTCTACGCAAGGTTTAGGTGAGTACATGAATTACCCATCAATTTTTGCATTTGGTTTGATCGCATTTGGTTTTCTGGGAATGGGGCCAGTAACCATTGCCGTTGACAGTTATGGCCCTGTTACCGACAATGCCCAGTCTGTATTTGAATTGAGCCGGATTGAAAAACTCGACAACATCAACGAAGAAATCAAAAATGATTTTGGTTTTGAACCTGATTTTGAAGGTGGCAAACATCACCTGGAAGCCAATGATTCAGCAGGAAATACATTTAAAGCCACTGCCAAACCTGTACTTATCGGCACAGCCGTTATCGGTGCTACTACCATGATTTTCAGTATTATCCTTTTATTGAAAAAAGTGGGGTTAATGGAACTTGAACTAACAGACCCCCAGGTAATTATTGGTTTTATTACCGGAGGTGCGGTCATTTACTGGTTTACGGGAGGCAGTATGCAGGCTGTAACAACAGGTGCTTACAGGGCTGTTGAATATATTAAGCGAAATATAAACCTGGAGAAAAGTGCTGCCAGTACCGAAGATTCCAAAAATGTTGTGAGGATTTGTACCCGTTATGCCCAACACGGCATGTGGAATATATTCGGTGTGATTTTCAGTCTGACATTAGCCTTTGCCTTTTTCGATCCCAATTTCTTTGTTTCCTATCTGATTTCCATTGCAGTATTTGGTTTGTTTCAGGCTATTTACATGGCCAATACAGGCGGTGCCTGGGATAATGCTAAAAAAGTCATTGAGGTTGATTTGAAAGAGAAAAACACACCACTTCATGAAGCAGCAGTTATTGGTGATACTGTAGGTGACCCCTATAAAGATACTTCAGCTGTGGCTTTGAACCCTATAATTAAATTTTCTACCCTTTTTGGATTGCTTGCAGCAGAAATTGCAATTGAAATTATCCTCGGTGCTCGTGAATCGGGTCATGTTAATTATGCTCCTTATATAGGACTTGTATTTTTGATTATTGGACTTGTTTTCGTATACCGTTCATTCTATGGTATGAGAATCAAGACCGGGGAAAAATAATGGATGCCGGGTCGCCTGAGCGGCCCGGATTAATTTTTTCAAAGTATGAAAGTTCTTATTGTTATATGCATGGTTCTGAGCACGCTGGTAGCATCTGCACAATGTAATCCCCGCCATAGTTGTTGTCAGAACCCCAACACCGAAAAGTCGGAACATCCTTACTCACAACTTGTAAAAACAGTTATCATACATTCCCATCCCGGGTGCGAGAAATGTGCTGCCAGAATCAAAGAAGCGCTGATGAAATATGAAGGAATACGCAGTGTAAATGTAGATATCCCTAAAAAATTAGTTATTGTTTCTTATTATTCATCCCGTATTTCACCTTCTGATATAAAAAAAGCGTTAAGGCTTTCAGGTTATCCAGCAGACGACATGGCTGCCGATGAAGCTGCTTTAAAAAAACTGCCACCTGCCTGCCGTAAGCACAGTTCCCTTTGATATTTTTTTGTAAAATTCTTCCCTGGATAAACCATTTATAGAATATCCTGATGACCGGATATTTAGCCCTGAAAAATCTGGTTTTTCCGGATTGTTATTATGATAATTTACATGTTTGCTAAATAGCAGAATAATGAATAATGTTCTGAAATTATAAGATGGAGAAAATCTACTGAAATTATTTAAATCACTGAAAAGCAAATAATAATAAATTAAAAAGAGCTGTTAAAATTTATAAATTTGTTACTATAATAACAAAAATTAAAATTATTTTATAATTTTGCTAAGTATGTAGATTTCAAACAAAAAAGAAGAGCTCATGAATAAATTAATGCTATTAGGAGATGAAGCCGTTGCTCAGGGGTCTCTGGATTCAGGTTTGTCAGGATGTTATGCTTATCCGGGGACGCCTTCCACAGAAATTATGGAATATATTCAAAAAAATCCTTTAGCCATTGAAAGAAATGTTCATCGTACCTGGTCAGCGAATGAAAAGACAGCCGTAGAAGCGGCTATTGGTATGTCTTATGGAGGAAAAAGAGCCATGGCATGTATGAAGCATGTAGGCTTGAATGTTGCCGCTGATGCTTTTATGAATGCAGCGATAACTGGTGCTCACGGTGGACTTGTTATTGTGTCTGCGGATGATCCTTCTATGCATTCCTCTCAAAATGAACAGGATTCCCGTTATTACGGAAAATTTGCCATGGTTCCTGTTTTAGAACCTTCAAACCAGCAAGAAGCATATGATATTACCCGGTATGCATTTGATTTATCAGAAAAATATGGCACACCCGTATTGCTACGATTAACCACGCGTCTGGCACATTCACGCTCCGCTGTTGTCAGGAAAGAGCCCCGAGAGGAGAACACCCGCCAATTACCTGAAAATAAGATTCAGTTTGTCCTCCTGCCTTCCAATGCCCGTGTTCAATATCAAAAATTGCTCGACAAACAAACCCTTTTTGTTGATGAATCGGAAAATTCCGGGTTTAATACTTATTATGAAGGCAAGGATAAAAAGCTGGGAATTATTGCCTGTGGTATTGCCTATAACTATTTAATTGAGAATTTTGAAAATCATCAATGCCCGCATCCTGTACTTAAGATATCACAGTATCCTTTACCCCGGAAGAAAATCCAGAAGATAGTAAATGAATGTGATGAAATTCTGGTAATCGAAGAAGGCTATCCCTTTGTTGAAGAAATGCTAAAAGGTTATCTCGATACTGGAAAACCGGTACATGGGCGGCTGGATGGCTATTTGCCCCGTGCAGGAGAATTAAATCCCAGCCTTGTAGCCAGAGCTCTGGGATTAAAAGTGAAAGAATTCTTAGTACCTCCTTCTTTCATCGTGGGAAGGTTGCCTAAATTCTGTGATGGCTGTGCACATGCCGATGCTTACATGGCTCTTAATATGGCGCTGGAAGGGTATTCAAAGGGAAGAGTCATGTCCGATATCGGATGTTATACATTGGGGGCTTACAAGCCTTACGAGGCCATCAATTCATGTGTTGATATGGGTGCATCCATTACTATGGCTAAAGGGCTTGCTGATGCTGGTGAATTTCCAGTTGTTGCTGTTATTGGTGATTCAACCTTTACGCATTCCGGGATGACAGGTTTGCTGGATTGCGTTATTGACAGGTCACCCGTTACCATTGTTATTCTGGATAATTCAACCACAGGAATGACAGGGGGACAGCCTTCTCATGCTACGAACCGGCTTGAGCAGATATGTCTTGGTCTTGGCGTTGAAAAAGAGCATCTGATTACCATAACACCTTTAAAAAAATATCTGGAGCCCAACGCAAAGGCTATTAAAAAAGAACTGGAGTATAAAGGTGTTTCAGTAATTATTGCACAAAGGGAATGCATCCAGACAGCTACACGCAGAAAAAAAGCCGAAAAGTCAAAAAAAGCAATTTTAAACAATTAAAATTAATCTCATGAAAAAGGATATAATACTTGCAGGTGTAGGCGGTCAGGGTATTTTATCCATTGCTACGGTCATTGGTTACATTGCTGTTAATAAAAACATGTACCTGAAACAATCCGAGGTTCATGGAATGAGTCAACGAGGAGGCTCTGTACATTCCCATCTTAGAATTTCAGATACACCTATCGCTTCAGACCTGATTCCTATGGGCGGGGCAGACATGATTCTTTCCGTTGAACCTCTGGAAGCTTTAAGATATTTACAGTGGTTAAACCCGGAAGGGTGGATTATTACCAACAAAAAACCATACATCAATATAGATAATTACCCTGAACCGGAGTTAATTTATTCCGAAATAAGTCGGTTTAAACATGTTTTAGTCGATGCTGATACCCTGGCCAAAAAAGCAGGTTCTATAAAAAGTTCAAATATTGTAATGGTAGGTGCTGCTTCTCCTTTTCTTGGGTTTGAAGATGAGGATTTTTATTCGGCCATTGAGGCTATTTTTGGCCGTAAAGGAAAGGATATTGTTGAGATGAATTTAAAAGCTTTCAAAGCAGGTCGAAACATAGCCAATGGAATTTTGGTTGAATAAAATTTTTTATAGAATTTTGCTGTTAATTCAATCAAATTCATTTCATTAAAAATACATTTTCATGACTCAAACTTCCGGAACAACTGCTATAGAAAAAGATGTTTTTTACAACATCCGTCTTAACATCAACAGGCTCAAATTGCATAAAGCTATTGTTAAAGAATTGCAGGGATATCTTGAAAAAATGGTCAAGTATTCCCTGGGACAGGAGTGCATGTTTGAAGTAGAGCAATTTCAAAATAAATTTATTGTTTACAGCGAAGTAGCCGACAGGCTGATTAAAGAGCTAAAACTGGTACGTAACCGCCTCAGGGATATTGAAGAAGGTCAGATTAACGAAAGCGTGGATATTCCTATGTCCTTTTATAAATCCGTTCAAAAAAGAACAAAAGAATATTTTGATTTTGTAAATACTCTTGCTGAAGACTTTCTTAAATTTTATTCTTTATATCACAAGTCGGATAACCATATTTTTTAAAGTTTCAAATGTTTTGTAGCTTCCCTGTAACTGAGGGAATGCAAGCTGTGGCTCTTCAGGAAATCTTTAACCCAGTTTTCATTAGTCCGGGCGTATTGTCTCAATGCCCATCCTATGGCTTTGCGGATGAAAAAATCCTTATGATTTTTCAGGTGTAATATAGTTCTGGAAAGTGTTTCCGTATCTGTTTTTTCTCTATACTTTAACTGGAATATCAAACATGTTCTTTGCAACCAGGTATTATGACTTTTTAGCCATTTATCAACAACAGGATAAATCTGCTCAGGAAATTTTAAAAAATATTTTCCTGCAATATGGGTGGCGATAAAATCAACGGTGTCCCACCAGGATTTTGAAATTATTAATTCTTCAATAAATTCAATATCTTCTTTCTGATAATCCCGATGATAGCGAGCCAGCATTTCCATAGCCAGATACTGGAATTCGCGTTCCTTCCAGTTCCACATGATATGCACCCATTTTTTTGCTTCAGTGTAGGGAGGCAAAGATTTTCTGTTAAGAAAATTGCGGGACAGTTCTTTACGAATGGAGGATTTCAGCCCAATAAATTCAAATTTATTGCGAAGATATGTTTTCTGATACCGCGCAACATCAGGACTTTGATGTTGCTGAAAAACTGACCTGATTTGCAAGAGAGGCCGGGGAAGCTCCGCTGATGGCATGGCTGGTGACTTTAAATGCCAGCCTGTTTTCTTAGCAGATTCAACGCGCTACCTGCCTTGAACCATTCAATTTGCTGGGCGTTGTAGGAATGATTAAGAAGTATTTCATCGGAGGTACCGTCTGAATGATGAGCAATAAGTATGAGCGGTTTGCCGGGAGCAAATTCTTTCAATCCGACAATGTCAAGTAAATCGTCTTCCTGAATCAGGTCGTAATCATTTTCATTGGCAAAAGTAAGAGAAAGCATTCCCTGTTTTTTAAGGTTGGTTTCATGTATTCGGGCAAACGATTTGGCTATAACAGCTTTCACGCCCAGATGACGGGGTTCCATGGCAGCATGTTCACGGGATGAACCTTCCCCATAATTATGGTCACCCACAATAACAGTAGGTATTCCTGCTTTTTTGTAGGCTCTCTGGGTAGCAGGAACTTCTTCATATTTACCTGTCAGGAAATTTTTTACGCTATTGGTTTTATTATTAAAATAATTGACAGCCCCGATAAGAAGGTTGTTGGAAATATTATCGAGGTGTCCCCTGTAGCGTAACCAGGGCCCGGCCATGGATATATGATCTGTGGTGCATTTTCCTTTAACTTTAATCAATAAACGGGCATTTGTAATGTCATTACCGTCCCATGGTTCAAAAGGTGTGAGCAATTGCAAGCGTTCGGAATCAGGTTTGACAATAATTTCGATATCATCACTATTGTCGGCAGGCGGCTGGAAGCCAGCATCTTTAACCTCAAATCCTTGAGGGGGCAATTCAAAACCTTCGGGTGGGTCGAGTTTTACTTTTTCACCATCTTCATTAACCAGATAATCGGTCATGGGGTTGAAGGTCAAATCACCAGCAATAGCAAGTGCTGTAACCATTTCGGGAGAAGCTACAAAAGCGTGGGTGTTGGGATTTCCGTCAGCGCGTTTGCTAAAATTCCTGTTAAAACTATGAACAATGGTATTTTTTTCCTGTTTATCAGCACCTTCCCGTGCCCACTGACCTATACAGGGTCCGCATGCATTGGCAAAAACTTTTCCACCGATTTTTTTAAAAATATCAATGTATCCGTCTTTTTCGATAGTATATCTAACCTGTTCTGAACCGGGTGTAATGGTAAATTCTGCTTTTACTTTCAGTTTTTTCTGGGCAGCCTGCCTGGCAATGGAAGCAGCACGGGAAATGTCTTCATAAGAAGAGTTGGTACATGAACCAATCAGACCTACTTTTACTTCTTTGGGCCACTGATGTTTTTGTTGCATTTCTTTCATTCGGGAAACAGGGGTAGCTAAATCAGGTGTAAAAGGGCCGTTTAGATGGGGTTCAAGTTCATTAAGGTCAATTTCAATAAGCTGATCGAAATATTGCGAGGGATTTTCATAGACTTCCGGGTCAGCCGTGAGGTATTCTTTTATCTGGTCAGCCAGCCGGGCAACTTCACTTCTGCCAGTTGCTTTCAGATATCTGTTCATGCTTTCGTCATATCCAAAGGTGGATGTGGTGGCTCCTACTTCGGCACCCATGTTACAGATAGTACCTTTTCCTGTACAGGAAATAGAGCGTGCACCTTCGCCAAAGTATTCAAGAATATATCCCGTGCCTCCTTTAACTGTAAGAATACCAGCCACTTTAAGAATAATATCTTTAGGAGCTGTCCAGCCATTAAGTTTTCCTTTCAAATGAATTCCAATGAGTTTAGGAAATTTTAATTCCCATGGCATGCCGGCCATAACATCCACGGCATCAGCACCTCCCACACCGATAGCAATCATACCAAGGCCTCCGGCATTGACAGTATGGCTGTCAGTACCTATCATCATGCCACCGGGAAAAGCATAATTTTCCAGAACTACCTGATGAATAATACCTGCACCTGGTTTCCAGAATCCAATACCATATTTACTGGAAGCAGAGGAAAGAAACTGGTAAACTTCGTTGTTTTTATTGAGTGCTTCCTGCAAATCTTTGTCTGCACCAATTCTTGCCTGAATCAAGTGGTCGGCATGAACGGTGGTAGGAACAGCAGTTTTTTTTCTCCCTGACATCATAAATTGAAGTAAAGCCATTTGAGCTGTTGCATCTTGCATGGCAACACGGTCAGGGTTAAAGTTTACATAATCTTTTCCTCTTTCATAAGGTTTATCGGGTAAATTATCAGCCAGATGAGCGTATAAAATTTTTTCCGCCAGGGTCATCGGTCGGTTAAGTATTTTTCTGGCCTGGTCAACTTTTTCAGGTAAGTTTTGATAAACCTTTTTAATCATATCCAAATCGAAAACCATGATTTTCTGTTTTATTTGTTTTTTAAGAAATTTTTAAGTTCGTTGATATTGGGAATTTCGCTGGAAACCTTTTTCCGGGCATCAGCGATGATAAGGCTCAGCCAATCGAGCACATAAATGGTTTCGTAAACTTCTTCAATGGAATAACCACCAAAATCAATCTGAGAAACCACACATTGAAGACGGGTTAAAAGATTTTTCAAAAATTCGAAACGATAAGTTATTCTTTCGTTTGTACCCGAGTCAATAAATAAGAAAACGGAATCAATTTTTCCGTAATAAGATTCAATAACATTGTGATTAGCTTCAGGAATTTCATGAACAAAGGCTTCTGCTTTGGCATTTTCCTGAAGTTGCTGGGCAAACCTTACACCAATGGGATAAGTTAATGGGTCACAAACGATGATAAATTTTTTATCCGTGTTATGTTGCAAATCGTCAAAACCACGATAAGCTCTATCAATAAATGGTTTGGGGTCATGGAAGCGTTTTAATGCACTTTTCAGATTAGCTTCAGCATTTTGATTGAATAATTCTGAAAAAATCAACATTAAATATGTCAGGGAATATCCCAGAGCCATTCTGGGTTGAAAACCGGGCTCGGCACGGTAAATGAGTATATTGTTTTCGCCAGCCAGATCTCCCAACAATCCTCCGGTAGTTATGACCAGTATTTTCGATTTTTTTTCATTGGCAGCCATATACATGGAAAGAGTTTCCTCTGTATTTCCTGAATAACTGCTTAAAATCACCAGGCTTCTTTCATTCACATAAGCGGGTAATGAATAATCCGAAACTACTTCAACAGGAATAGGAGAACGGTTTCGAAAAAATGTTTTAGTAATTCTTCCGGCTATACCCGATCCACCTAAACCACAAAGAAGAATATGGTCGATTTCACTGGCTTTGATGTTGTGTCTGACATAATTGTTAATAGCAAAAGAAATTTGCTCAGGAAACCTGGCTAAATACTCTTTTTGATATTTCATATCAATTGTTTTTTAATTTGCTCAAATTTAATAAGTTGTAGAAATGTGTGCATTAAATCTTAATTTTTTTATTGTAAAACACCATAGGATAATCTACGGGAGCCGTTCCTTCGGCAATTTGTTTCAATTGTTTTTTTATCATTCTTTTTCGCAAAGGGTTGATTAAATCAATAAATAAAATCCCTTCAAGGTGGTCGTATTCATGCAAAATAACCCTGCCATTCATGTCATCAAAGACTTCTTCTTTTTCCTTGAAATTTTCGTCCTGATAGCGAATCCGGACAAATTCGTGTCTTAGTACATTTTCCCTGATTCCGGGTAAACTCAAACAACCTTCTTCATATTCCCATAAATCGCCCCAGCTATCGATTATTTCAGGGTTGATAAATACCCTTTTTGTACCTTTTTCAAAATCTTTAATCTGGGTTGTATCGATGATGAAAAGCCGGATATTTAATCCCACCTGGGGTGCTGCCAGTCCGATACCACTGGAAGCATACATGGTTTCATACATGTTATTAATCAGTTCCTGTAATTCAGGATAATTTTCATCAATTTCTTCACTGGTTTTCCGGAGTAAAGGATGACCGTAACCGTAAACTTTAAGTATCATAACGAATGTTTTCTAAATATGATTGAAGAATAAGGGTTGCGCTTATTTTATCAATATTCATTTTGTTCCTTCTCTTTTTTTTAGGCGCGCCACTGGCAACCATGGCTTTTACTGCCATCTGTGATGTATATTTTTCATCTTCCTTTTCGATGGGGATGGAAGGAAATTTCTTTTTGAAAGCTTGAATAAATTGATTTACAGGCAATGTTGCATCTGTTTCTTTGTTCTGAAGATTTAAAGGATAACCCACCACCACTTTCACAACCTGTTCGTTCTGGAAATACTGAGACAGAAAATCAAATAATTTGCTTGTATGGACGGCAGACAAAGGAGTGGCAATAAGTTGGTATGGGTCGGTAACAGCCAGACCTGTTCTTTTCAAACCAAAATCAATGGCCAAAATCCTGCCTTTTTTTGAAAAATCCTTCAATTCCTTTATTTTAGCGGCCTTAAAATTTTACGCAATTTACTTCTTAAATTTATAATTATGAAAAATGCATGGTTAATAGTAGTCGCAGGGTTGGTTCTCATATCCTGCCATCAGAAAAACAACAAAGATGTTTCAGGTACGACAGCCGAAGAAACTGTTGTTACCAATAATGACAGCTTGAAATATCCAGAAGAAAAACATCTAAAAAATGTAAAACAAATCACATTCGGAGGTGATAATGCTGAAGCATACTGGAGCTTTAATGATAGTTTTCTGGTCTTTCAGGCTACCAATAAAGAATGGGGTACAGAATGCGACCAGATTTATTATGTTAACTGGCGTGAAGCTGATTTAAGAAACCAGATGCCTGCTCTTGTCAGCACGGGCAAGGGAAGAACTACCTGTTCCTACTTCCTTCCTGGTGATTCTTTGATTGTTTATGCTTCCACTCATGAAAGTGGTGACGAATGCCCACCTGTTCCTGAAAAAATTGAAGGAAAATATGTGTGGCCTATTTACGAGAGTTATGATATATATGTGGCTGATTTAAAAGGCAATATAGTAAAGAAATTAACCGATACACCCGGCTATGATGCTGAGGCTACGGTATCTCCGAAAGGGGATAAAATTGTATTTACTTCTATGCGCAACGGGGACCTTGACCTTTATACCATGAATCTCGATGGCAGCGATGTAAGGCAAGTAACCCACGAACTGGGTTATGACGGAGGTGCTTTCTTTTCACCTGACGGAACCAAACTTGTTTTCCGTGCTTCCCGGCCCAAAACCGAGGAAGAAATTAAAGAATACAAAGACTTATTGGCTAAAGGACTGGTTCAACCCACGCAAATGGAGATATTTGTTTGTAATGTGGACGGAAGTGATTTAAGGCAGGTTACTCATCTGGGAAAAGCCAATTGGTGTCCCTTTTATCACCCTTCAGGAAAGAAAATCATCTTTTCATCAAACCATCATACGGAAAAAGGCTTTAAATTTAATCTGTTCATGATTAATGAAGATGGCACCGGTCTGGAACAGATAACTTATGACGGTATTTTTGATGCCTTCCCCATGTTTTCCAACGATGGTAAATACCTGTCATTTTCATCCAATCGGCATAACGGAGGAACCTGGGAAACCAATGTATTTGTAGCTGAGTGGGTGGAATAGGAGAATAACACCCCCATGTTGTTTTTGCAATCTCTGGATATTGTAAATTTTCGAAATTTAGAGCAGGTACGGATTGAAGCGTTTGAGAGGTTTAACTGCATCAGCGGATTGAACGGTGCCGGTAAAACCAACCTGCTCGATACGGTTTATTTTCTATCTATTGGTAAAAGTTATTTTCAGACATCCGACAGGTTAAACATACGCTCCGGAGAAAAATTTTTTTCTCTTGATGGCATTTTTTTACAGCATAAAGAAAAGGTAAAAGTTCATTGTGCTTTTGTAGAAAATGAACGAAAAAAGGTTCAGGTTGATGGCAAAGCTGTTGATTCTCTGGCATCTCTGGTCGGTCAGAGACCTGTTGTGTTTGTTACACCTGACGATATAAACCTGATTAATGGAGGCGGTGAGGAGAGAAGAAAATTCCTTGATTTTATGCTTAGCCTCACGCAACCTGAATATCTTGCACGGCTCATGGAGTATCAGTCGGTTTTAAAACAGAGAAATAGTTTGTTAAAACAAATAGCCGATGAAAACAAACCTTATGCTGAAATTATAGAGTGGCTTGATTTGAAGCTGGTTGAACTCGGAAATTTTATTTTTACAAAAAGAAAAGAGCTGGAGCCTGCTTTGAGTTCTTTGTTTAGTCGTTTTTATCATGGCATTTCCGGAGGGAGGGAGGTAATTCATGCACAATATATATCTGACCTTGAAAACCACGATTATCTGGAGTTGCTTAAATCTCATTTCGAGAAGGATAAAATTCTTCTGCGGACAGGCAAGGGGATTCACCGGGACGAACTGGAGCTGAATATTGACGGTATGGCTGTAAAAAAATTTGCTTCACAAGGGCAGAAAAAATCCCTGTTATTGGCTATGAAACTGGCTCAATATGAGTTTATCGCTAAAGCTCTCAATATTAAACCCATTCTCTTGCTGGATGATTTATTTGATAAACTGGATTTTGAACGCACCCACAATCTGATTCAAATCTTAATGGAGAATAATGCTGGTCAAACATTTATTACCGACACAAGGGAAGACCGTCTGAAAAACTTATTTGCCCGAAAAAGTGATGTTTTATATATAAAAATGGAATCGGGACATGCCAGCTTATGAACATACTATTTTTGTTGTTGGCGATACTACGGTTCATACCGATATCCTGAAAGAATATTTTGTATGTGACCTGGCAAGCTGTAAAGGAAAATGTTGTGTTGAAGGAGATTATGGAGCACCCCTTGAGCCTGAAGAAATAAATGAAATCAGGAAAGAGCTCGAACACATCAAAGCTTTCATGAGTGCAGAAGGAGTAAGATGGTTAGAGGAGCATGATTTTTTTGAAAAAGACCCGGATGCAGAATTTGTTACAAGCTGCATTGAAGGAAAAGATTGTGTTTTTTCGATTGTTTCGAAAGAAGGTATTTATCAATGTGCCATTGAAATAGCTCATAACCAATCCGGTATATCCATTAAAAAACCGGTTTCATGTCATTTGTATCCGGTTCGGGTGAGAAAATATCAGAATCTTATTGGTGTGGTATATGACCGCTGGTCTATTTGTTCGCCAGCATGCCGTTTGGGTGCCCGGGAAAAGGTTCCTGTTTATCGTTTTGTCAAAGAAGCTTTGATTCGGAAATTTGGGGAAGACTGGTATTCAGAACTGGAAGATATTGCCGACATATTGAAAAAAGAAAACCGGCTGTAAAGCCGGTTCCTTTGTGGTAATTTCATTCCTGTTACTTAACCCAGGTTTATGTTTATAATTTTTTGAATTTCTTTCAGTTTGTTCATGTATTCTTTATCGGTTTCCATCAAATCGTTCACGGTTTGACAGGCGTGTATAACCGTGCTGTGGTCTCTGCCTCCGAAATGTTTTCCGATGACACAAAGAGAAGAATTTGTCAATTTTTTAGCAAAGTACATAGAAATCTGGCGGGCCTGGACAATTTCACGTTTACGTGTTTTGGATTTGATATCTTCCACACTGACATTCAAATGTTCGCCAACAATTCGCTGGATATGTTCGATAGTAAGTTCTTTGACGGGTTTGTTGATAAAATTTTTCAGTACTTCACGGGTAAGGTCCATGGTAATTTCTTTCTTATTGAATGAGGCATTGGCAAGCAATGAAATCAGGGCTCCTTCCAGCTCCCTTACACTGCTGGTAATGTGGTAAGCGATGTATTCAACAACATCCCTGGGAATTTCAATCCCGTCTTTGTGCATTTTATTTTCAAGAATAGCCACACGGGTTTCAAAATCCGGGGCTGAAAGATCAGCCGACAATCCCCATTTAAAGCGGGAGAGAAGTCTTTCTCCAAGTCCTTCTATATCTTTAGGAGATTTGTCGGAAGTCAGGATAATTTGCTTTTTGTTCTGGTGGAGACTGTTAAAAATATGGAAAAAGATATCCTGTGTTTTTTCTTTGTTGGCAAAAAATTGAACATCATCAACAATGAGTACATCAATCAGCTGGTAAAAGTTATTGAAGTCGTTGACAAGTTTGTTTCTAATCGATTCAATAAATTGATTGGTAAATTGCTCGGCCGTAACATAGAGAACAACTTTATTTTTAAAGTTGGCTCTGATTTCATTTCCAATAGCCTGAGCAAGGTGTGTTTTACCCAGCCCGACACCTCCGTAAATAAACAAGGGGTTAAAAGCTGTACCTCCGGGTTTGGAAGCTACAGCCAGCCCGGCACTACGCGCAAGACGGTTGCAATCACCTTCAATAAAGGAATCAAAAGTGAAATGGGAATTCAGCTGGGGATCAACTTTTATCTTTTTTAAACCCGGAATAATGAATGGGTTTTTAATTGAGTTGCTGATATTTCCGGGCATGGTAATTTCCATTCCTTCTTCGGTTAGCCCATCTGTACCGGGTACATTGATGGTTCTTTTTTCATTTTCGGATGAATTATCAACGATGATATTGTATTCAAGTTTTGCTCCGTTGCCAATTACTTTTTTAATGGTTCTGCGAAGGAGTGTAACATAA
>CAYNBC010000011.1:0-1468 GCA_964395255.1 uncultured Sphingobacteriales bacterium
AAAAATTTTATAATCATCAATATTGGCTGTCAGATAACGTATACCTTTTTTCAGATAGGAGGGTAAAGCCAGATAAACAACAACCAACGCCAGTATAATAATTGCAAAAGTTCTGATTCGCTTGAAAGACATGGATAAATGGGCTTAGGTCACAAAAATAATAAATAGAAAATTATCCATAAGTATTGCATTAAAGGTCAGGTTGAAACATGGGGTCCCATGGGGGTAGTAGGGTTGGTTCCTGTTTTAAAATTTCAAGAATTTTTTCAGGCACAAAATCTTTATGGCTAACCAATCTAAACATAAACTCATCAAACCACTTATCGCTCATAATGAGGTAACCTTTGTTGCCTGAGTTAGCTCCCCAGCTGTTTTCCAGCAACCATTTTACCGGCCTCTCTTTTTCGTCAGTATCCACACCGATAAGCGCCATACCATGGGTGGAAGCACTGCTGAATGATATAATTCTCCGGGATTTGTCCATTGTGAAGTCAATACCAAAAAGTGAATTATAATCGAAATTATTCAAATCGAGGGTTCCTTTGTCCCGGTCAAGGAATTTACCTACATCGCAGCTAAAATAAAGTGCCTGATTATTTTTAATCGAATTAAGTGCTATATTTTTTAATTCGTCCGGAGGCAAATTGATGTATTTCCAGTTATGGCCTTCCTTTACATTGCGGTCGTATTCAATTTCATAAAGCTTGTAATAAGGACGGGAGGGGTCATTCATAAACATGACATAATCGTCAAGATTAATGCCAACAGCTTCCTTGTAGAAAGATTGAGGAGTATAAGTTTTCCATTCAGTTACCTGCCCGTTTTTATCGGTAAATCTCCAGCGAAATTGAGTGGGAGGTTCGCCCAGCATCATGACAAGCATTTTATAAATATCAGCAAGCATTTGTTCTTTGCGCGAACGCATGGCTTTCAAACTTTTACCTTTTTCAGCCATTTCCCTCAATTCAAGACCATCTTTTCTGAGTTTAGTACGGATGAGCCAGGACAGAATACGCGTATTTTCACTGTTATAAGTTTCGGGCATCACAGATTTGGGAACCACACCATATTTTTTTACAAGGTCTGCAAATGTTGTCCATTGACCTCCGTCACCTATGGGATTTTTGAATAGCCATTCTACGGTTTTGTCATCCATGGGCCTGGATGCCGTAGCTATAACGGTTTCATAAAACAAATTGGCCTTTTCGAGCTGGTCATAAAAGAAATTATAGTTCTGACTGAATTCAAACTCTTTCAGGTTGTATTTTTCAAGTACATAAGGCTTAAGTGTATTTAGCCCCGTAAACAACCAACACCTTCCGGAGGATTTCTGATTGGTAATGCCTGCAGTTTTGACTTTGTATTTGAAATAATCATCAGGGGTTTCCGCATTAATATTCCGGGCAAGTTTGTTGATATCATTTTGAGAAACCGCATTAATCAGAGCTTTGTTCTCAGGCGTTTTAAT
>CAYNBC010000011.1:1478-14549 GCA_964395255.1 uncultured Sphingobacteriales bacterium
ATTTTCTGAAAATGTTTCAACATTGATGAACTGATGCTTCCTTCATTATTTTGAGCCCTCTGTGAAAGTGGAATAAATATCATCCCCCAACTAAAAAGCAGTATTCCGGCAATTTTTATTTTCATTATTTTATGATTTTGTTTTATCAAAAATAAAGTAAAATATCTAAACAACTTTTTAAAAGCTTTCGAAAAAGAGTTGTAAGCCCCCTGTCAGTTTGAGAATTGTCAGGAAAATAATCAGGATGACAATCCAGCGTACAAAAGGAGCACCTTTTGTGATGGCCAGCCGTGAAGCCAGAAATGCACCTGTCATATTTCCGACTGCCAGGGAAAGTCCATAAATCCAATCAACCTGCCCATTGCTTACATAAACTAAAAGCGCAAAGGGTGTGTAAAGCAAAACCATTAAGTTTTTTAAAGCATTTGCTTTGACCAGGTCATAACCACTACCCAGTACCAGTGCCGAGAGCAGAAAAAAACCTACTCCTGCCTGAATAAAACCACCGTAAAAACCCACCAGAAAAAATATAACCAGCAATTTAAAATCAGGTTTTCGGTTAAGCTTCTCCGGATTCCCCTTGAGCCATTGTTCGGGCTGCCATATCATCAGGAAAGCAACAATAAGAAGTAATACAGCAATAATCCATTCAAAAACCCGTGGTTTTAAAACAGCAGCCAATAAAGAGCCCGATACAGCTCCCAACACAGCGGGAACCGCAAGCCACATAGCTCTTTTCCATTCAATAAGCCGTGCGTTATGAAAAGTGCGAACAGATACAAGGGTTTGAAGTAAAATACCAATTCGATTGGTCCCGTTAGCCAGCTGTGCAGGCAATCCGAAAAACATCAATAAAGATAAACTGATAACCGACCCACCTCCGGCCAGTGTATTGATAAAACCCACCGCCAAACCAGCCAGAACAAGCGCTACAAACTGAACAATATCCATGATTAAGGGCTATCGTGCCCGAAAGTTAAAACGAACTTTTTATTCCTTAAAACAAATTAACAACTTTTCTTCAGGGCTTTCGGTAATATCTTTTAGCTTTGCAAACTTTTTTGTGTAAAGCCCATAGCCAGCAGATGGATTTAACAGTTGGAAAAGAACGAACACTCATACTAAAATTTGCATGGCCCATGCTGCTGGGTAATATATTCCAGCAATTATACAACATTGTTGATTCGATAATTGTAGGAAAATATGTAGGCAAAGAGGCTCTGGGCGCCATTGGAGCTTCATTCCCGATTATATTTGCCCTGATTTCTTTTGTTATCGGTGTAGCCAGCGGCTCTACCATCATAATTTCCCAGTTTTTCGGTGCCAAACAAATTAAAAATGTCCAGCGCACCATAGATACCATGTTGATATTCCTTTTTTTTGCTGCAGTATCTGTGACTTTTCTGGGCTGGAGCCTGGGAGGTAAAGTGTTTGAATTGACCAAACTTCCCGAAGATATTATTCCTCTTGCTAAAACCTACTTAAACATTTATCTGGGCGGTGTTATTTTGTTTTTTGGATACAATGGTACGGCAGCCATATTAAGAGGTCTCGGAGATTCCAAAACGCCTCTGGCTTTTCTGATGATTTCAACGATAATCAATATTTTGCTTGATTTATTATTTGTGGTCAAATTTCAGTGGGGTGTGGCAGGAGCCGCCTATGCGACCATCATTGCCCAGGGAGGTGCTTTTATCACGGCCATTATTTATTTGAACCGCCATCATCAAATAATTGATTTTCATTTAAAAGGTTTGATATTCGACCGTGATATTTTTTCCAAAAGTGTCAGGATAGGATTGCCTTCCGGTTTACAAACCACATTGGTTTCCTTTGGAATGATTGCATTGTTCCGGATTGTCAATGAATTCGGAACAGATGTAGTGGCAGCATATACGGTAGCTGGACGCATAGACTCGTTTGCTGCACTACCTGCCATGAATTTTGCTGCTGCACTATCTACTTTCACAGGCCAGAATTTAGGAGCCAACAAAGCGGAGAGAGTCCGAAAAGGTTTTCTCGCAACATGGGTACTTTCTTCTATGATTTCTGTGGCTGTTATGATTGTAGTATATTTTTACGGTCGCCAGCTCATGGCTTTATTTACGCACGATGCCCATGTGATTGAAATTGGTGTTGAATATCTCGTGATTGTCAGTAGTTTTTACATACTTTTTTCTACCATGTTTGTTTGTAATGCCGTTATGCGGGGAGCCGGTGATACCCTCATTCCTATGCTTATTACGCTGCTTTCCCTCTGGATTATTCGTATTCCTGTTTCCTGGGTTTTATCGCATGGTAAAATGGGTGTGACGGGAATATGGTGGGGTATTCCCATTGCATGGGCTGCCGGTGCTCTGGTGTCTTATGTTTATTATCGAACGGGACGATGGAAAAGAAAAGTCGTTGTTAAGCATGAAGAAACTATTGCCGAGCCTGTTCTTTTACAAAATGAACCCGTTGATTGACCTTTTTCCTCAGTGTTTTTTGATAATGGGAAATATTATAATTTTGCATCTCACGCGGGAGTAGCTCAGGGGTAGAGCATCAGCTTCCCAAGCTGAGGGCCGCGGGTTCGATTCCCGTCTCCCGCTCCTCGCTTTTTCAAGTTCGTCTTATCTTTGCCTTGATGAAAACTTTGTTTTATAATACAAGGCATTTCATGGCCTTTTATCTGGTATTCTTTTTTACATGCCTCCTGGCCGTGCTGTTTCTTAAACCTGCTGATTTGTTTCTTTTTATCAACGGGCATCACCAACCCATTCTGGATACTTTTTTTCGATATGTAACCTGGCTCGGCTCGGGTTATATTTATGCTGCTGTGTTTCTGTTTTTTCTTTTTAGAAAAGAATATTCTTATGTGGTTGCCGTGATTTTTATCCTGCTACTTCAAACCCTTATCACAACCAGCATGAAGCAATGGTTATTTCCTGATATGTTAAGACCACTGAAAGTACTGGGACAGGAAGCCATCCACCAGATAGAAGGTGTAAAACTTCACGGATATCACAGTTTTCCTTCAGGGCATACAGCTTCCGCGTTCGCTGTAGCCACACTCCTTGCTATACGTTTTGTAAAACCTTTCGTGCAATGGACCTGCCTTGTGGTAGCACTTCTTGTAGCTTATTCAAGGGTTTATCTGGGTCAACATTTTGTGCATGATGTGTGGGCAGGGAGTGTAATAGGGATTTTCTCAGCAGGCATAGTGATGTACTGGTTTATCAGCAAGCCTCCACCCTTTCTGAAAAAATGGAATCAGAAAAATGAGAAAAACACTTAACTACTTTTTAATAATCCTGGTTGGCTGTTTGCTTTTCTTACCCGGCCTGGGGAATGTTCATCTCTTTGACTGGGACGAAATAAATTTTGCCGAAGCAGCCAGGGAAATGCTTATAACAGGCAATTTTCAATATGTGACCATCAATTTTCAACCCTTTTATGAAAAACCACCGTTGTTCTTCTGGGTGCAGGCTCTAAGTATGAAATTATGGGGGATTAATGAATTTGCAGCCCGGTTCCCCAATGCCATAACAGGCATCATCAGTTTGCTGGTTATTTTTCATACGGGTCGCCAACTAAAAGACGAAAAATTGGGCTGGTACTGGGTTCTCGCATGGATGGCTTCTTTTTTACCTCATCTTTATTTCAAATCCGGCATTATTGATCCTCTTTTTAATCTTTTTATGTTTTTATCAGCCATCCATTACTTCCGGTTTATCGAATATTATCCTGAAAAAAAATATCAAAGACTCATTCTGGGGGGGTTGTTCGGAGGGCTGGCTGTGATGACCAAAGGTCCTGTGGGAATACTGCTGCCCGGATTAACCACATTGATTTACTTTTTCCTCCGTTTCCAGTATCGGATTCTGAACTTCAGGAATATCTTTATCATGATAATATCATTACTATTTATTCCTGCCGTTTATTTTGGTATCGACAGCTTGATTCACGGCCCGGACTTTTTGTTTCATTTTATCCAGCGAAATATTGAATTATTGAACCATCCGGATGCAGGTTTTAAAGGTCCGCTTTATTATCATGTAGTAATTTTATTATTGGGTGTTTTTCCGGCTTCTTTTCTTGCCCTGGGTATGATTCGAAGCCACTTTCCGGACCAGAAAACCCAGCGCCTGGGTATTTTTATGTTTATCCTGCTCATGGTGGTTGTTGTAATTTTCAGCCTGGTCCAGACCAAAATCGTTCATTATTCTTCCCTGGCCTATTATCCTCTCACCTATCTGGCAGCTGTTTTTATCCACCGTAAAAATGTCAGGGTACACCGGCAAATATTCAAAACCCTGATATTTTTTGGTTTTGTTATTTCCTTCCTGTTTTTATTGTTCGGATGGGCATTGAATTATCCATTGTTCTGGATTGATAAAATTTCAGATGTATTTGCCCGTGAAGCCCTGATGGATGCCTCATCTCCGGGATGGAAAATTTATATACCGGGTGCATTAAGTCTTGTTTTCAATGTTATTGCTTTATTTGTTTTGAATAAAAATGTTCAGAAAAAATTAATTTTTTTTCTTGCCGTGAATACCTTTGTTATTCAAGCTTGCATATACTTTTTCACTTCACCCGTTGAATCATTTTCCCAGAGGCCCATGATTGAATTTTGCCAGGAATTCAAAAACTCGGGGATACCGGTTGTTACTTCTTTTAAAAGCTACGCCCCTTATTTTTACGGGGAAACAAAACCGGAATATGCCTTTACATTTGAGGATAAAAAAGAATGGATCAAACGCAAGAAAAAGCTTTATCTCATTGTTAAATCTCCAGAAAAAAACAAATATTTAAATAATACGGAGTATCAAAAGGTAAAAAGTAAAGGTGGTTATTATCTGTTTTTGAAAAACAGGCCTTAAAACAACCAGTTGGTACCGATATACAGACCGCTTTTTCCATCATTTCTATCCAGGGCTCTGCCATAATTGATAGCAAGAACAAAATTTTCGTTCAGGGCAATGTGCAATCCACATCCGGCTGTATAATGCATTTTTTCTTCCTGAGATGAAAAAAAATCATCCCTGACATTGGATGGTACACCGCTTAAATCGGTTTCGATACGCCCCACTACCCTGCCGGCATCAACAAAAGGATTTACTGCAAAGTACAGGTTTTGTCCTGCCACCACGGTTTTAATGAACTTAAACCTGAACTCAAAGTTGGAATAAAAAATATCGTCACCAACAACTCTGTTCCTGAGAATACCTCTCAAAGATTTTGCTCCGCCCAATCCTTCAGTAATAACCGAAGGAGAATATGAGCTAATCAAATAAGGTTGAAAATAAAACGGAGCCTTGCCTGCCAATGTACCCTGGTATGCCAGACGGTAAACAAAAGTTAAGCGTCCGGGCCAGAGGGTAAAATACTGGCGGTGTATAAAAATGAGCTTTGTAAATGCATTTTCCTTATTTCCCAGAAATGAAGGTGCAGACATAAACAGGCATTCTGTCCAGAGCCCTTTGCCCGGGTTGGCTTCTATATCTCGTGTATCCCATACAAGTCCAAACTTCACAAACTGGTTGTGTCCGCCATCGGCTTCCTGGGCAGGAATCAGCCCCCAGTCCACATATTTATCATAAAGACCATCCACATGAGGTAATGTGTCTTCCGGTTTTTTACCTTCGTTTAATTTATCAATATTGACGGGTGCCAGTTTAAAATTAAGAAAATACACACCTGCCAGCCACCTTAGCTTATCTGGTATTATATACCCTTGAAAATCAGCATAAAATCGCGTCAATTTGCGTTCGTGACGATAAAATAAACGGGAAATATAAAGATCACTGCTTTCATCGGTAAAATCAGGATTAAATACAGTTTCTGCACCATTAAATCCATAAAAATCGAGTGCCTGTTCGGTCAAAAAGCTCAGGTCGGCTGTAAGTCGGATTTTTTTATCAGGAAACAAATGCTCTGAATCAAAAAACAACTGATTTACCCCTGAACCTTTGGTGGTTCTTGAAATTTCAAGATATATCGATTGCAGGTAATCCGGATAGGTGTGTCCGTCCCCGAAATTATAAAAATTAACCAGACCACCGTATTTAAACCCAAGGTCAGAATCAAAAGCAATGGCCGGCAAAAGACCAAATGTCCAGCCTGTTTTGATTTTTTCCTGTTGATTACCCGTCTTTTCCTGGGCAATTGCTGAGCTGACCAGCATTGAAATACATCCCCAGGCAATAACAAAAATTAAAAATTTCTTCATTTTTTATTTGTTTTATAAATGTTATAACTCACAACCTCTTCCCATTTTTTACGAATTTTTGTTCTAAGTTTATAACCTTCTTCCGGATAACCGTAGGCAATGATAAGCCCCACTGCACGGGAAGGTGGGATATGAAGGAGTTCCATAATTTTTTTCTCGTCAAACCAGCCTATCATGCAGGTACCAATACCCAATTCAGTAGCCTGAAGGCAAATGTGTTCGGCTGTAATACCAATATCATAAAGGGGATATTCCCTGCTCTTAATTCGACCTCCGATTTGAGCAATGATTTTAGGTTTTTCCATAACAATGACAATAAACCCTGCCGCCTGAAGGGCAAAGCGATTAAACCGAATCACAGTATCGTAAGTAGCTTTTGCAATTTCTTGTTTCAATTCAGGTTTGTCAACCACAATAAAATGCCAGGGCTGGGAATTACATGCAGACGGAGCCAGTCTTGCCGCTTCAAGCATAAGGTTCAGCTTTTCCGGATCGACTTGCTTCGAACTAAACCTTCTTACACTCTGTCTTTGTTTTACCAGCTCCAGAAACTTCATTTAGAATGCTTTTAAAATATAAGCCAGTGTAACGCCCAGATAGTTTCCAATAGCATAACCAACAATGCCCACAGTAATTCCTGCCACTATAATTTCTTTGTTTTTCAGAGCAGCAGCAACAACCGGAACAAAAGGTGGTGAACAGGTAAGGGCCGTACCGACAATCAATACATTATCGGCATCCACACCAAAAATTTTAGCAAGTAAAGCATGAATAATAAGTGACCCCAGATAGACTATTGTAATCCAGTAAAAAACATCAAGATATTCGGTAGAGAATTTTCTGATATCTGCCATGGAAGCCACCACTATACTGAAAACAAGAATAAAATACATACCCAGATCGTAGGATTGTTTAATCTTGTTGAGGGCTGGAATAAAAGATGCCAGTATGCCCAGTGTTGTAATGGTTAATATTACCACAACCATCTGGTGTTCTTCCGGAACAACAAAAGTCAGTGAACCACCCAGGGCAAATATCACCACCGCAGCAAGAAAAGAATACAAAAGAGGCAGTAAATAATCTTTCCTTAAATGTTGAAAAAAAGGAACACCATTTTCATAATTGTTAAGACCTATAGCCATATTTTGTTCACCGGTGGCTTTATAGGGCTTTAAAAAAGTAAGCAGTATGCGCTGAGCCACAGACATAACAAAAAGCAAAAAAACAGCACCGATAATAAGGTCATAGGTATGGGTAAAGATGTAAGTTTCAGAATCGACATTCAGGGCGGTTTTGATAGCTGCCAGGTTGGGAGTTCCACCGGAATACACTCCGGCAAGCATACCGGCAATTTTCCAGCTGTCGTGAACATGGTTCCTGAATATAAAATAACCTGCTACAATGGGAATTATCACGGATGCAAGTCCTAAAAACAGGGAAAGAAATGTTTTACCTGCCATTCTAAACCAGCTCCTGATATCCATAGAAAACAAAAGCAATGGAATGGCCAGAGGTATGGTAATGGTTGTAAGCAAATCCTGTAAACCAGCCGAATCTTCCGGCAAAAGCCCTGTATTGCCAATAATCAATCCAATGATATAGGCAATCAAAATGGTACCTACCCTTCTTACTGCTTTGTAATTATAACTCAGGTAATTCAATACCAGAGGTATAAAAAAATAGCTAAAAACAAGCAAAGGCTTCCCCATAACCTGTTGTTTTTTAATGGCCGTAAAGATAAAATTTTTTTGAAATACAATTTGTTTTCAAAAAATAGCCAATGGTTTAAGGAGGGTCCATTTTCAGCGAATAATCTGGATTGTACCCGATAATTTATAAGTGGAATAATCCATACCCCGTGCAAATACTGAATAATAATAAACCCCTTCGGGGACTGTTTTCCCTTTGAAAGTGCCGTCCCATTTTTCCCTGGGATTTGTTGTCTGGAACAATATTTCACCCCACTGATTAAAAACCGTCAGAATGAAATCAACATTTTCATTCCCTGTTTTTTCAAAAAGACTGGTGCTGTAAATACTAAAATAATCATTGATACCATCGTTGTTGGGTGAAAAAGCAGTGGGCAAATAAATTCTGGAAGGAAATAGCATACAGGCAATATTGGAAACACTCTCATAACTTGAATCTGTGCCAAAGCTTGCCCGGATTCTGTAACAAAAGGGCCTGTTTTCGTCAGGATAAATGTTGTTGTCAATATAACGGGTTGTTCCTGAAGGCAGGGATGTAATTACTTTAAAGGTGCTATCTTCATCCTGTTTCTCCAGTAAATAGGTCAGCCCTCCCGGAATGATTTCCGGATATGGGTTCCATGATAAAATAATTTGATTGGCTTCATTCTTTTCAATTTTTAAAAGAATGGTATTGGTAGGTTGTGTAGGAATATCATCCAGATTACCACAGGAATCAAGCGAACGGATTCTGTAGGCATAATAATCAGAATAAATGTTGGCCAGAGAATCATAAAAGAATGTATCGGTAGTTATGGCATAATCATCAATCCATCCCGAATTGCCTGTATTTCGGTCAATGTAATAAAGTTTGTTGCGTGCCTGGTTATAGTCATGCCACTCCGTCAATGGAATTTTATTACTGATAATGGTTGTTCGTTTTGCAAATGTGGCAGAAGGCAATTGATAAAGAGGTTGCAGGCATATTGTATTACTTACGGATTGTATGTCTGAATCGGGGCTTGTAGCTATTATAAAATAGCAATAAGAATCATTACATAAATCTTTATCCACCCAGTGTGTATCCAGCGGACTAAGCACGGCTGCTACATAATATTGAGAATCAGCAGGGTTTTTTTTCATCACTTTGTAAGAAACAACCTTGTTCCAGCCTGTATAGCTGTTCCATTGCAAATCTATCTGACCATGCCTGTCCGACCAGCCGGTTAAGAGTATATTGTGGTGAGGAACCGAATATGAGGATTCTAATTGACAGGCATTTTGAACAGCCATTTTATAATTATAAATATTGCTTTGAGGGTTAACTCCTGCTGCATCTACAAACCAGGTGGAATCGGCAGGAAAAATGCCGGCTTTAAGCTTGTAGCCTGAACCATCATCGGAATATAATTGATAGGATTCAAAATCAGGTGATGAATATTTTTCCCAATGAATTTCCAGCTCGGAATTACTCTGCACTGTAACATATTTTATTTCAACCCGGGCAGGACTAACAGTATCGGACACATAAATAAAGTTTTTACGGAAAAATGTATCCGTACAGTTATACTCATCTTTGACCACAAGCATGATATCGTGGAAACCTGAGTTTGTATAGCGGAATCTTGCATTGGGCCCGGACAAAGTATCCGGGTTACTTCCTGCATCGTAAAATTTCCAGAAATAGGATTTTATTTTTTTCTTGCTAAAAATAATTTCCGGATAAAATACCCCGTCCTCTACCAGACAGATAACTGTATCTGCCGCTTTTATAGAAGTTTTAAGGCGGGGATAGCTTTCGATATAAAGGGATTTGACGAGTGTATCATGACATCCGTGTCTGTTCTGTGCCCACAAGGTTACACTGTAATTGCCAGCAGGATAAATATGGGTTACAAAAGAGCCTGTATCATCCCATATCGAATCTGATTCAAAATCCCAGACAGTTAAGTCATGATATTGGGACAAATCAACAAGATGTACTTCAAAAGGCTCACAACCGATATTTTCATCTGCAGAAAAAGCAGCCCGGGCATACTGATAAACAATAATAGAATCTCCCTCGTAAACAAAGTTGCATCCTGCCGTATCGAAAGCAAACAAACGGGGTATAAATATCATGGAATCACTGTTGTAGGTGCTGATGTCGTAAGTATGGGAAGAAAAATTACCATTTTCAACAAAATAACCATCATCAAATTGAAAAAGGTAAGACCCTACATTCCGGCTTTTATCGATAAAACTTACACGAAGTGGATTGCAACCGGCAGGGTTTATTACATCAAACAAGGGGGCAGGTCCAACAACCTTAACATATTCACTTTTGGTCACTGTATCTGTACAACCAGCTGAAGATACAGCAATCAGTTTTACCGTATAACCTGTATCGGGAGAGCCTGCATTCTGAAGGTAAAAATAAGATATCTGAGTATCACGGGTATTGATATTTATACCATCGAAATCCCAGATGTAATTTATGGCATCACTGGGTAATGCAAAGAAATTGACCTGCACCGGTGCGCAATAATTCAGGGTGTCGGGAGTGAAAAAATCTGCACTCACAAATTCGGTTCTAAACGAAACAGAAGCAGAATCTGAGCATCCAGGCCGGAGCGATTTCATGGATATCCAGTAATTGCCGGGATGGGTAACAAATATTTGAGGTTGTGTTGCTGTGGCTGACGGGATAAAATGCACAGCTGTATCTGAAGCATACCATTGATAGCTTGTTGCTCTTAAGCTTTTGTTCTGAACAGTGTAATTTTTTTCCGGACAAATGGCGGAGGGAAACTGAAATGAAGCCACTGTTCCAGCACAAACCGCATCTTTTACCGATGTGGAATAACTGCATCCAGCTCCGTTCTGGACTGTTAAATTGATGGTATAACATCCCGGTGATAAAAACTGTATATAAGTCTGCGAGTCATAGGGATGGGAAATGACTGCCTGATTTTCAGGCTTAACTTCCCAGAAATAAATCAATGTATCCGGTAAGGAAGTATAATTTTTATTTAATGTAATAAGGGCCGAGACCAATACACTGTCACCCGGGCAAACCACGGATTTAGCTGCATCAATGCTGCTATAAATTCCACTGACATAAATCAAACTATCGCGTAAAAACACATCCTGGCAGGTAGATTTTTGTGAAGTTAATTCTACTCCGTAAATGCCGGGATAATCAAAAGGAATATCAATAACATTTTGTCCCGTAACACCGTATTTATTTCCTTGAGCAAAAGACCGGTTATAAGTTTTCCAGCTGTTGGCATAATTGCCGGTAGGTTTTGAGGTTACATCCACCCTGACGGTATTTCCAGTACATATATATTGAGTATCAACCTGAAAGTCGGTGTGGATATCGATTATTTCAACTTTTTTATCAAAATACACCGAATCGTAACATCCATGACCATTGTCCGCAACTACGGAAAAACTGTAAAATCCTCCAGTATCGTAAACTTCCGTAGTGCTTTTGCCTGATTTGGTATCTTTAATGGTAACATTATCTTTATCAAAAAAAGTCCATTTTACATCAATAGGATAAAGAGAATAACCCAGCATGCTGCTGGGAACAGAAAATAAGGCAGGTTGGTTGACACAGGCACGTATGTCTCCCATATTGTTCAGCTCGGCTCTGAAAGGTTGAACGATGACAGCATTGTTTACCTGAATACTATCCACACATCCACGAGGTGACTGAATCAATTTTAAACGAACATGATAACGCCCCCAGTCATTGTATGTTATGTAAGGCGAGGGTAAATTATTTCGGGCATAAACACTTTGCCCGTCTTTATCAAGGAATGTCCATTCGTAACGGACCGTTCCCGTTTTAGGCAGTGAGGAAGTATTCTGAAAACTTACCGAGTGCGGAGGCGTGCAATTATAAGGATTGTATATAAAGAAACCTGCTTTCAATTCGAGCACATCAATATAGGATGTATCCAGTTCCGAATCTGTACAACCGTTATAGTTGTAGCTTACACTTACATCATACTTTCCGCTGGCCGTATATTCCACCCAGTGAGTATCCAGAGTGGATTGAGGTAATACATAGCCGCCCGGAAAATTCCATGTCAATGAAAGAGGTGAAGCTACAGTGTCCTTTAACCAGAATTTTACTACATCTTTTTTACAGATATCTTTTTTGTCAGAGATAATTTGAAGGTTTACCGTATCCCCTACCCGTACCAGGTCATTTTTGACGACAGTTTTGGTACAACCATTGGCCAGTGAAACAGTCAGCGTAACCGGATATTCCCCGGGAACAGAGTAAACCACTGTATCGGGATTGGCTAAAGTAGATGAAGAAGGAATGCCTCCCGGAAAACTCCACAGGTAATCAATACTTAAGTTTTTGTTAACAGACACCTGTGGCTTGAAAAATACATGCAATGGCTGACAGCCCGTACTGTTCGAGTCAGTGAAGTCAACGGATAACACAGCAGCTACGTGAGCAAGAGTATCTTCAGTATATTGGGCCAGACAACCGTTGGAATCCAGAACTACTACTTTTCCCTGTTTAACACCTTCGGATTTAAAAGTATAGGTAATAACCTCCCCCGCATCTGGAAAGTAATTATTTTCCAGTATCCAGTTCCATTGAGCAATATTTTTTCCGTAGCCTCGCAATGTCACCTGTTCGTTCAAATCACATAAAATCTTTTTACTGGAAACAAGAGAATCAACCTGCGGTGCTGTAATGGTAACAAAACCAGGTTTATCAACCGTGCAAACCTGCTGGCTGGCAAGGGTTACCTGTAACCGTATATCGTATGAACCAGCCTGATTGAAAAAATAATAGAATGTGTCTGTTCCTGGTTCTTCCTGATTGTTTACAAACCATTTGACCTGACTACCCGCAGGCACCCCTGATGCATAAAAACGTATTAATTCGTTCCGGCAGGCAGAAGTGGAAGATGCTGTAAAGTCAATACCCTGGCACTGGGCTGAAAGGTCGAATGAAACAAACACAAACAATATGTATAAAAGAAATTTCTTCACTGCCTTTCCAGATTCACTATTCTATAATAATGCGAAGATTGCCGGTCCTCCACAAAACATATAATTTTTTTATTAACGACATTCATTCCTAATATCTTGTAATCATTCAGAGGTTCTGCCTCATAAACTTCAATAGCTTTTAAATGATAAGGAGAATCA
>CAYNBC010000012.1:0-14519 GCA_964395255.1 uncultured Sphingobacteriales bacterium
ATATTGAAATGATAATATATTAGCCTGTGATTTTAATCACAATTTAAATAAAATACAAGCATTAATATTCAAACTATTAAAATATATCTATATGATACAAACAGCATTAGACCCCGAGAAATTAGAATGCATGGCAGGAAAATTAAAAGCCATCGCCCACCCGGTCAGGATAGCCATTATTGAACTCCTGGAAAAAAACGAGAAAATGAGTGTTTCGGAATTGCAAAAGCATCTAAACATCGAACAGGCAGCTACTTCAAATCATTTGCGTATTTTAAAAGACCAGAATATTGTCAAATCTATGCGGGACGGTAAAAACAAATTTTATTCTCTGAAAATTGCCAAACTGGCCGAAATTGTTTCATGTATAGAAAAATGCAGCATTTAATAAAAGGATGGGTGAGGCCTGGCTTTTATTCATGATGTTTTTTCTACTTTGAAGAAAAATAAACTTTTATTAAGCAGGGATTTTATTTTTGTACAAAATCTCACCTATTCATTATGAATTTCAAAACCCCTGCATTTATTGTTAACCTGCAAACTGTCAGACAGAATATTGAACGAATCCTGCGAAAGACACAACAGGATGGGATTGTTTTCCGGCCTCATTTTAAAACTCATCAGAACCAGAGGGTAGCCATCATCTTCAAAGAATACGGATTAACCCGGATATGTGTTTCTTCGGTCAGCATGGCCAGGTATTTCGCCTCCAACGGGTTTGACGATATCACCATTGCCTTCCCTGTGAACCTTAAAGAAATATCGGATTTACAGGAATTAGCCCGGAATATTCATATCAATATTTTACTTGACAATGAACAAAGTGCCTTTTTTTTAAGCAAAAATTTCAAGCAGCCTGCAGGATTTTTTATTGAAATAGACAATGGTTATGGACGGAGCGGAATTAAAAATTCGCAAACATCTTTGATGGAAAAAATACTTGAAATACTGGCAGGTTCACCGCTTCAATTTAAGGGGTTTTTATCTCATTTCGGCAATACCTACAAGGCTGAAAATGTAGATAAAATCAAAGAAATCTATAAAAAAGGCTGCCATGAAATGGCTTTATTAAAGCAACATTTTTCTTCCCGTTATCCGGACATTATTATTTCGACTGGAGATACACCATCGGCATCGGTGGTCGACACTTTTTTACCCGCTGATGAAATCCGCCCCGGTAACTTCGTTTATTATGATTATTTTCAGTATCATCTGGGTGTTTGTCATAAAGAGAATATCGCTGTTCATGTTAGCTGCCCTGTAGTGTCGGTGTACCCTGAAAGAAATGAAGCCGTCATTTATGGCGGAGCCGTGCATTTATCCAGAGAATTCATCCTGAATGAGCGTGGAGAAAAAATATTCGGACAGGTGGCGGAAATCAATGAAAAAGGAGAAATGATAGCATGGCTGCCCGGCACCCATGTGATTTCATTGAGCCAGGAACATGGAATTATCCGGTTTCCGGAAACTATTCCTGACAGTATTAAACCGGGTTGTCTGATAGGTGTTGTTCCGGTACATTCATGTCTTACAGCTCATTTATTAAAGGAAAATACCGTGTTCATTAATCAATAAAAATATGAAAATCATTCATCTGGGAAAAGACTCTTCGGCCATAAACAGCATTTTAAAAGAAATCAGGGATAAAGACATTCAGAAAAATCCCTTTTTATTCCGAAAAAATATGGAGATGCTGGGTGAACTTATGGCTTATGAAATCAGCCGTCAATTACCGGAGAGAAAAATGAAGGTGACAACCCCCCTGGGACAGTCTGAAATGAAAATACCCTCTGTAAAACCTGTGATAGCATCTATATTAAGGGCTGCTTTGCCCCTCCACATGGGCTTACTTCATATTTTCCGTGATGCTGAAAATACTTTTATTGCAGCTTACAGAAAACATCTTCCGGATTCTGACACAGAATTTAACATACAGCTTGATTATATTTCAACACCGGAATTAAATGACAAATATTTAATACTCGCTGACCCGATGCTGGCCACAGGCAGGTCTATCGTGGATGTATTCGGGCAGTTACTGGCTTATGGAACGCCATCGCACACCCACATTGTGTCCGTTATTGCGGCCGAAGCCGGTATAGAATATATCAAAGCCCAACTTCATGAACATCCTTTAACATTATGGACATGTGCCATTGACCCTGAACTAAATGCCAGCTATTACATTGTTCCGGGTCTGGGAGATGCAGGCGATTTGTCTTTCGGCCCCAAACTGGGCTGATTATCAGGTCAGTTTGTTCTCCAGTTTTTTAAAGGCCATGGCGGGGTCCTGATTCCTGTACAGAACATCATATACCAGCTTAACTACAGGCATTTTGACCCTGTAATTTTTAAGCAAGCCATAAAACGATTGTACGGCATAAAAGCCTTCGGGAACCATATTCATTTCCAATATGGCAGCTCTGGGCGAATATCCATGTCCTACCATATTCCCGAATGTTCTGTTCCGGCTGAATTGTGAAAAAGCTGTTACCAGTAAATCGCCCAGATATCCTGAGTTCATGATTTTCTGATTCTGATAACCGCAACTTACCGTTAAAAAACGGTTCATTTCACGAATAGAATTGGAAATAAGAACAGCTAAAAAGTTATCACCATAGCCGATGGCATGAGCCATTCCGGCAGCAATGGCGTAAATATTTTTCAGGGCAGCGGCAAACTCAAGCGAACGAACACCTTTTACCGCACGCGTTTTTATAAATTCAGATTGTAAAAGTCCGGTTATTTCCCTGGCCGTGTTCATGGATTCGGATGCCACTGTTAAATAAGTAAGTTTTTGCCTGGCTACTTCTTCGGCATGAGAAGGTCCTGTTAAAAACACAAATTTTTCTGGAGCAATCTGAAAAGTATTATAAAAATAATCCGAAATAGTGGAATGGGTTGAAGGTATGAGTCCTTTGGCAGCCGATACTATAATCTTACTTTCAAAATGTTCCGGTTTAAGATGATTTAATGTTGATTCAATGTAAATGGATGGAACAACAACAAAAAGCACATCACACCATCCCACAATTTTTTCGATTTCGAAGGTCAGATTTTCGGGTTTGATGTGTATTTCGAGAGAACTTAAATAATAAGGATTCCTGTGATAGCGCTTGATAAAGCTGACAAATCTACGATCTCTGACCCACCAGTATAAGTTATCATTCCGGGATGACAGGATGGAAACCAGAGCGGTTGCCCAGCTGCCACTACCTATAACTCCGGTTTTAGTCATTTTTCGTTTTTTTAACCAGCTGGTTGTTTTTCAGAATTTTTGAAACTGTGGTAAAAGGACCGGAAATCACCGTTTCACCTACTTTCAGGCCTTCTTTTATCTCAATAAAATAATCATCCTGAATACCCACTTTCACAGGCCTTATCAAAGCTTTACCGTTGTTATAAACAAAAGTTACCAGCACACTTTCTTCATTTTCAAACTTTTTCTGCAAAGAATCGGGTAGCTCATCGGGTGTGCGTGTGGTTACGGCAAGTACCGGAACGGCAGGTACATCTTTTCTGATTTCTGTAACAATGTCCACCATGGCAGACATGCCTGGTCTGAAAGGTGAATTAACAACTGCGCTGGAATCTGTTAAATCCCGGTAGGAGTCTTCATCTATCCTGATTTTTACTTCATAGGTTGTAATTTGTTCGGTTAGGTTTGATTCCTGCCTGCTTGAATGGGCCATTTCAATGACGGTACCACGGAATTCGCGATCAGGAAAAGCGTCCACTTCGATTTTAGCCGTATCTCCGGGATGAATTTTGATAATATCGTGCTCATTGACATCCACCACAACATCCATCACGGATAAATCGGCAATTTGCATAATCACCGTACCCTGCATCAAGCCTGTTCCCACTACCCTTTCGCCTTTTTCATTATTCAAAAGTGTAACGATACCATCCATAGGAGAATAAATACTGGTTTTTCTAAGGTTTTCTCTGGCTTTGTCGACACTGGCTTTAGCTCTTATGATGGAATACTTTGCATTTTCAACATTTTTCCTGGCGTTTTCAAAGTTGGCTTTCTGGGTGAGATATTCTGTTTCGATACGCTCAAATTCACTTTCCGAAACCGCATTTTTTTCTTTCAGCTGTACATATCTTTGATAAATTTTTTCATTTTGTTTTAAAATGGCTTCGGCCTGTCGAAGATTGGTTTTTGCCGTTTCGAGGCCAGCCTGGGCACTTTTGTAAGCAGCGAGGGCATCCTCCAGTGTCGATTGATATTCATCGGGTTTAATACGAACAAGCAAATCACCTTTTTTTACACGGTCTCCGGCTTTTACTGTCAATTCAATAATTTCACCGGATACATCAGGAGAGATTTTTACTTCTTTCTCAGGTTTGAGCCTTCCGCTGGCACTTACGGTTTCCTTAATCGTTTTCTTTTCAACAACCGCGGTTTCTACTTCAATAGCATTGGATTTACCAATAACACCCGCAGCTTTTAAAACAAGCAGAATAACAATAAGCAGAACCAGACCCCCTCCAATTAAAATCAAACTTTTATTCTGGTTTTTCCGGGTTTGATATCGGGTATTGTTCTTCATACCTTAAAACACATTTTGTCCTGTATAATAATTCATTAATTTGATCCGGTACAAAAGGTCATACTTAGCAGCCAGAAAATCCGATTCAGCAGCAGTTAAATTGGTTTTTGCGGTTTGCCAGTCATAAAAACTGATAACACCTTCGTCATACATCAACTGGGATTGCTCAAACAAAGCTTTTTGTGCTTCCCATTTGTTTTGTGCTGATTTGTAGCGTTTGATGGAACTTTGAAGATTAAACCATGCTTCATAAATGGTATTCTCAGCTTTGATTTTCACATCTTCATAAGTAAGCCGGCTCAGGTTTATATTTTCCTTTGCCGAATAAATATTATAAGCATTGCTAAGCCGGGTAAATAGCGGTATATTCAGCCCTATTGAAATGGATTGGTTGAAATTGTTTTCCATCTGGTCGAAAAATGGGCTGGGTTCTCCAGTCAGAGGGCTTTTGGCCGAAGAATAGCGGCTATTCAAATTCCCGGAACCGGTTAAGGATGGATAGGCAAGCGAGCGTGTAGCTTTGTAGTTAAACTCAGCCTGTATCATGTCTTCTCTGGCTTTTTTGACTTCGGGCAAATTTTCTACGGCATTTTTGATGATGGCATCAGGATTTGACTGCTCGTAATTGGCAAGCTCCGGCACCTGGCTTTCCACTTCCTCAATTTCAATTTTTTCGCCAATGGGATAATTCATCACCTGCTTCAGATTAAGATAAGCCTGTTCCAGGTTGTTACGGGCATCTGTCAGGTTAAGCTCATCACTGGCCAGCTGGGCTTTTAATTCAAGCTCTTTAACACGGGTTTCCTGACCTACTTCCACCATCAAACGGGCTTTTTCATATAATTTCCGGGTTAATTCAAGTTGATTTTCGGCAAATTTTACCCTTTCGGCCGATTGCAAAATGGTTAAATAATAAAAGGCAACAGTAAGTCCTATCTGGTCTTTCAGCTGCTGAAAGGAATATTGCGATGATTTAAGTCCATGCCGGGATGATTCAAGCTGGTTTTTGACACGGAAACCATTAAAGAGCAACCAATCGGAGCTCATACTGAAATAGGCAGATTGAATCTGGTCACGGTAATATTCATAGGAAGTGTAATCAAGAGAATAACCAAAAGAATATCCTGTATTGGCGAATGCCGAAACAGAAGGCAGGTATGCCATTTTATTTTTCTTAACCTCGAATTGGCGAATGCGAATTCCCGATTCGTTTTGTTGCAAACTGATATTGTTTTTCCAGGCATATTCAATACAGGCTTTCAAATTCATTTTTTGCTGGGAATAAGCTGACGAAAATTCCAGCATTAGAAAAATGACAGGTATATATTTCATTGCACGCTTCAGGAACTTAAATAACATATCATCAGCTATTTGGTTAGGAAAAGTCAAAAGTAGGAACTTTTCTTTAATTTTGAGCCGGATACAAAGCAAAAGAAAAAGCGCAAAGCAGCAGATTTAATGGATAGCAGAAACAGGATTTTTTTCGTCATTTTAGCCTTACTCATCATCAGCACAGGGCTTCTTTATTACTTTATCTATTCTCCCCGGCATGAGATGGAGTTAACACCTGCTCTGGTAAAAACAGACAATACAATCTGGATATGGCAGGAAGAAAAAATTCCCGCCCGGTTGACACTCCTTTTTACATCGGATTTTAAAAACATACTTCAAAAACATCCATTACTGAAAAACACTATAAACTCATATTGGTTTATAGACTCGCTTTTAAAACAAAATAAAAACATTTATAAGCTGGTATCCGAACAACCTATCAGCCTCAGCCTGCACAGGGTTGCTGCATCCCGGTTTGAATTTTTATTTGTTATCCCGGTTGACAACAGGCTGAAGGACAAAGATTTACTCTCATTTTTCCCGGAACTAAAAAATTATCATCCGGACAAACGCCAGTTTGAATCCAGCGATATTGTGGATATCAAAAACAGCTCAAATAAAACTCTCTTTACTTATTCAGTTGTAAAAAATCTTCTGGCCATTAGCAAAAGCTCCCTTCTGGTGGAAGATTTTATCCGGAATGTTAATTCCATGAAAAGTAATCTTTCAGAAAACAAATACTCGCAAAACCATAAAATGTATGTTAATCAGGCACTGATCAGGGAGATTTTACAGTATTTCTTTCCCGATGCCACTCTGGGGGAACTGAACCCGGCTTTCTGCAACGAGGGTTATTACCAGTTTGATCCGAAAGACGATATAATTATATGGAGAGGAAACAGCTATCTTCCGGATACTATCGAGGGTTATCTGAGATTATGGAAACGGCAATCTGCTGAAAAATCCGATATTTTTTCAGTAGTTTCATCTTCAGCAGCTCTCATGACTGTTTATCAGGTGTCAGATATGCTCTCCTGGTATCAGGATAAACTTAATCTTCCGGAATCAGAAGCTTTCATGCAGCAACTATCCCATTTCGAAAACCAATATGGTGTTTCCCTGCAAAATCAAATACTCCCATTGATTTACCATCATCTGGCATTGGTTTATTTCGACCCCTTTGGTAAAGATTTGAACCGGAACAAAGCCATTTTTGTAAAATCCTCATCCATAGACCGGGCTCAACTTATCTTCGAGGACATTTCAGGCCAGACAGAAAATAATAATACCCTCCTTCAGCAGGGGATTAAAATAACCAGACTTGGAAAAATCTTTTATTTCTTATTCGGTAAAGGCTGGGATCTGGATTCGGTAGCTTATTTTACCCCGGTTAAAGATTATCTGGTTTTTTCGGAAAATCCCAACCTGTTGAGCAAACTGAAAAATGACTATGAAAACTTTCATACCCTGGGCACCTCCATGGAATTCAACAGATTTTATGAAAACTTCAGCTCCGATATGAACAGTTTTACACTGGTAAGGTTCAACAGGATTTTATCCTTACTCAGAGAAATAATTTACCCGGAAGAAGAAGAGAACTTTTATCAGGCTCAGGAATTTTTCCGCCAGTTAGGAACCCTTGGCATACAATCATCTTTTAACAAAAATTCTTTTTACGAAGAAATTATCTGGGAAACCAGGAGCGTGCCATTTTCCAAGCTTGAATATCTGGCTGAAATAAATCTTGATACGATAGCATCAGCTGGCCCATGGGTTGTTAAAAACCACAAAACAGGTAATAATGAGATAGTCTTTTTCGATGCCAATTACAAAATGTATCTGGCAGATATCAATGGCTCTCTCCTGTGGACCCGCTCCCTTGAAGAGCCGGTAGCCGGTGATTTGTTTCAGATTGATGTTTACAACAACAATAAATTACAATACGCATTTTGCACCGGGCAAAAATTACATGTTATTGACCGTCTTGGAAGAAATGTAGGTAATTATCCTATCCGCCTAAGTGCCCCAACACACACAGGCCTTTCTGTTTTTAACCTCCGTCAAAACAACAGTGACAAACTTCTTGTAGGGTGTGACAATCAAAATGTATTTGGTTATACCAAAAGCGGGAAACCCTTAAATGGCTGGCGACCTGCTTCCATTCAGGGAAATCTTAGTATGCCTGTCCAGTATTTTATTAAAAATGGAAAAGTTTATTTTCTGGGTGCTACAGATAAAGGATATTTTTATCTATGGACTGAAAATGGAAAACAGGTCATAAACCCCATATCTCTGGAAACGGTTTTTCACAATCCTTTCCGTATCCAATTTCAACCTGAATTTACCAGAACCCATCTTATTTCAGTGGATACTTCAGGAAAAACTTATTTCATATATCTTAACGGAAAAGTAGAGATTTTACCTGTAAAAATATCTTCCCGGAACATTTTCTTCGACTACCTGAACATAGACAACGAGAGGGATAAAGAGCTGATTTATGCATTTGAAAATAATTTGCTTGTTTACAGTCATGAAGGTAAACCCGAATTGTCGGCATCATTGCCTTATCCGGTCGAATCCCGTCCTGTTTATTTTTACACCCGCAACACCTATTACATGGCATATCTGAGCAACAACAACCTGATTATATGTGACTTTAACGGAGACCTGGCCAATGGCTTTCCTATACCCTGCGAACTCAATTTCGTAATAGCTGATATTGACCATGACAGCCGCTTTGAGGTTATGGGCTTCGACAAACAGACCTTTTTTATAACCCGTTTTTAATTTCAATTTATGCTGGAAGAATTACAAACAAAAATCACGGAAATCTGGGAGCAACCCGAACTTGCTCAAATTATAGAAAACCAGCAGGCTATTGAAGAATGTATTGCACTACTTGACAAAGGCAAAATAAGGGTTGCAGAAAAAAAACAAAACCAGTGGGTGGTTCATGAATGGATAAAAAAGGCCATTTTACTCTACTTCAAAATCAAACCACTCAAAAAAATTCAGGCCGGTGATTTGCAATTTTTCGATAAAATTGACCTGAAATCAGGATTTAAAGAAAATAAGATACGCGCAGTACCTCATGCACTGGCCCGGTATGGGTCTTACATTGCACCGGGTGTTGTACTTATGCCCAGTTATGTAAATATAGGTGCTTATATAGACGAAAATACCATGGTCGATACATGGGCAACAGTTGGTTCCTGTGCTCAGATTGGTAAAAATGTTCATTTAAGCGGTGGAGTTGGTATTGGTGGTGTCCTTGAACCTCTTCAGGCCAGGCCGGTGATTATTGAAGACGGTTGTTTTATTGGCTCACGCTCCATTGTTGTGGAAGGTGTTATTGTAGAACAGGAAGCTGTGCTGGGTGCCAATGTTGTTATTACACAGTCAACGAAAATCATTGATGTAAGCGGCTCTCAACCTGTCGAATATAAAGGACGCATTCCTGCCCGGAGTGTGGTTATTCCGGGCACATATACCAAAAAATTTCCTGCAGGTGAATTTCAGGTAGCCTGTGCTTTGATTATCGGAAAAAGAAAATCAAGTACCGATTTAAAAACATCTCTGAATGAAGTCCTCAGAGAATATTCCATCTCCCTTTGAAGTACAGGAATTCCTGCATTTTATAATGAAATAGTGAATTTTATTTTTCTTTCAATTCTTCAGGTTCTTCGCCTTTCGATTCACCGGTGGGTATTTCCAGATATCCCTTACCCTGTATAACTTTAAATTGTACCCTTCGATTCAAACGATTGGCATCGGCCGATTTAACACTGGTCAGGGGTTCGGTTTCTCCTTTGCTTTCCACTTCGAGTCTTGAAGGGTCTATTCCCTGCATGATAAGATAATTGGCCACTGTCTGGGCTCTTTTTAATCCAAGCTGTTTGTTGTATTCGGGAGAACCAATGTTATCCGTAAAGCCAATGACTTTTAAACGGATATCCTTATTATATTTCAAACCTGCAGCCAGTTCGGCAAGAGGTGCCAGAAATTCTGTTTTAAGCGTGGCATCATCAAAGTCAAAAAAGATGGCGGGTAAAAATCCCAGAGGTGTGCCCGATACACCTGTGGCACTGCCTTTTTTCCCGATAGGAACGCCTTGAAAGTTTACCAGCATATCTTTAGGGGTGTTGTTGTCAAGGTCTTTATAATCAGGAACTCCATCTCCGTCACTATCGATGGGAACACCCAGTGAATCCACAACAGCACCTTTACCGGAGAAAGGTTCCATGTCTTTGTAATCGGGAATGCCATCATTATCGCTATCAAGAGGAACACCACTGGCATCTACCTTTACACCTTCAGGTGTTTCAAGGTCTTTATCAAAGTAGTCGGAAACACCGTCATGGTCAACATCGGAGCTGAGTAAAGCAATTTTTCTTTTGTTCTCCAGCGTCATTTTATAATGTGCAGCAGAAGGATTGTCAAACCAGTAAATATTGTCAAGCCGCCCGAGGCGAATATTGATACCGACTGAGGTTAAAAACATAAAATCGTTGAAAGCCGAAACACCTTGATCAACTTTGCTGTAGCGCTGCCCATCCAGCAAATCATTGTTGACAATACCTGCTCTTTCATCAAAAGTAAGGTCCATTCTGTCACTTAACCTGAAACGAACACCTACACCGGCATTAATAACCGGAACGGCAACACTGTTCATCAGAATAAATTCATAACTACGGGCGCCTCCATTCGGATTTCCTTCGCAGGCTGTTTCATAATTTCCATCCAGCAGTTTGGCCACTTCTTTTTTGGCTTCATCCTGTGTAATTCTCCCATTAGCATAATCATTATAAACGGATGAATAATCTCTTAGTTTGTTAGCATTGTCGTCCCACTGATCGGTATAGGTATTAAATAGCAAACCACCCAGCCCAATCATCATATACATATCAAAGCGGGGTTCTCTGGGCAAACGGTAATCATTATTAAAATTGAAATTATATATTAACTGCAGGTAAAGTTCCTTGTAAGACATTTTGTAATTAAAATACACAGGCAGGTAGGTACCTCCGTTCTGAAAATCAATACGGCTATCCATTTTACCGTTTAGGGCAGGGTTGTTGTCCACCATATTACGGCTTGCATATTTTCTGTCTACACCCTTAGCCGTCCCCATCCCCAATTGCATCCGTAATGCCAGCGAGGATGACAGTGCTTTTTGAATGTTAACTCCATATCCAAATGCCTTTGGGTCAATGTTGACATCTCCAAAAATAACAGGTAATCCCCCGTAAGCTCCTATAGACCATGCTTTTTTTGCATATTTTTCGGTGGTTTTTTTCTTCAGTTTTTCAGATTTTTTCGTTTCATCTTTTTCCTGAGCCCTGACGGCCATCGATATTGAAAATAATAAAATGAAAAGGATAAAGAGTTTATTTTTCATGCCGTATAAATTTCATTTATCAAATATAACATAAATAAATGGTTGTATTTAGAATACTTTTAATTTGACAATTTTAACAACATTCATGCTTGTTCACTGAATTAATTATCCACAGCATACTACCCCCCTGAAACTTCCATTTTTTTAAATATCTGGCAGAAATCTGTACTTCACCACAATTAGCAATTATTTGTCATATTTGTAAAAAAATTCCGATAAATGGAATTCGGTTCTCAAATTGTAGAAAAACTGGTAGAGTCATTAACGCGTTTTCCCGGCATAGGCAAAAGAACAGCTGCGCGTATGGTACTTCATATGATTAAACAGGATAAAAAAGAAGTGGAGCAATTGTCTGAGCTACTAAAACAACTTACAACCGACCTCAAAAGATGTAAAATCTGTATGAATATTTCTGATAATGAAATTTGCCCGATATGTGAAAGCTCTTCCAGAGATCATTCAACCATTTGTGTAGTGGAAGATATACGGGATGTCATGGCTATCGAACATACCGGTTTGTATAACGGATTGTATCATGTTCTAGGAGGAATCATCTCACCCCTTGATGGAATCAAACCCGAAGACCTTTATATTGAAGAATTGCTAAAAAGAATACAAGAGACCCCTGTAAAGGAAATTATTTTCGCTTTCAGAGCCACACTCGAAGGGGACACAACCATGTATTATATCACCAAAAAAATTGAAAATAAAAATATTAAAATCTCAGCCATTTCGCGGGGAATACCTATAGGCCATGAACTGGAATTTACCGATGAAATTACGCTGGGAAAATCTTTGATAAACCGGGTACCTTTTAAAATCTGATTGCACCTTGAAACTCAGTATCATCATTGTAAACTATAATGTCAAATATTTTCTTGAACAATGCCTTTTATCTGTTCAAAAAGCCATACAATATCTTAAAAACCAGGAGCCTTCTTTTGAAACGGAAGTTATAGTTGTTGATAATAATTCGGTCGACTCCTCTGTGGAAATGTTAAAATCCCGGTTTCCCTGGGTGCAATGCATTTTTAACAACGAAAATCTGGGATATGCACGTGCCAATAATCAGGGGCTTAAAATAGCCCGTGGAGAATATGTATTACTTCTTAATCCCGATACGGTTATTCAGGAAAATACTTTATTCAAAATTATATCCTTTGCCGATTCAAAACCAGACCTGGGCGGGCTGGGTGTTAAGATGCTGGACGGCTCAGGAAAATTTTTACCTGAATCGAAGCGGGGCTTACCCACCCCCATGGCAGCCCTGTTTAAAATAACAGGTTTGTCCCGTCTTTTCCCAAAATCCCGTTTTTTTGGGCGTTATCATCTTCGTTATCTGGATGAAAATCAGATACACGAGGTAGAAATTCTTTCCGGAGCTTTCATGCTTCTCCGGAAAAAGGCTCTTGAAAAAACAGGTTTGCTTGACGAAAGTTTTTTCATGTATGGTGAAGATATTGATATCTCATATCGAATACTGAAAGCCGGCTTTAAAAATTACTATTATCCTGAAACTCAAATTATTCACTACAAAGGAGAAAGTACCAAGAAAGGTAGCCTGAATTATGTGATTTTGTTTTATAATGCCATGATCATTTTTGCACGCAAACATTTCTCCCCCAAACGCGCAGGCTGGTTTTCATTCCTGATAAAAACCGCTATTGTTCTGAGGGCTTCACTGTCTGTTATCAAGCGTGTAGGTCAACGACTTTTCCTGCCTTTTATGGATGCCCTGCTGATTTTCGGTGGTCTTCTGGCAGTTAAAAGCTGGTGGGAAAGCAATACCATTATCGGGCATGGATATCCTTATCCACGGGAGCTGGTTTTGTATATTTTTCCTCTCTATACAACTCTCTGGCTATTGGGGTTGATGTTAAACAGAAATTATTTTCTTCCTTTTCGAAACAGAAATATTATCCGGGGAATTATTACGGGTACCATATTGATTAGTGTTGCCTATGCCTTTTTTGGTGAGTCATGGAGGTTTTCAAGAGCTTTAATAGTGCTGGGTACATTTTCTTCTCTGGCAGCTGCATTTTTAACCCGTTTGATTTACAACAAAATAGCCTTTAATACTTTCCAATTTGGAAAATACAAATCCAAACGAATTGCAATAATTGGAAGCCTGGAAGAAGCTGAAAAAACTGCCGAACTTATTCAAAAATCCGGAGTAAACGGTCAGATTGCAGGCATTATTTATCCCCATCAGGACCAGATAGTGCAGTCGAAACATTATCTGAATCTGGGTAATCTGGATAATTTGAAAGAAATTATTCAGATATTTAAAATCAATGAACTTGTATTTTGCGCCAAAGACATGCCTTCTTCTGAAATCATGTCCGTCATGGCAGGTTATTCAAATTCCGACATTTCTTTCAAAATCGCTCCCGAAAACAGTTTGTTTATTATTGGCAGCCATTCCAAAAACAACACAGGAGACTATTATGCCATTGAAATAAACTTGGCCATTACCCAACCTGAACAAAAATTCAACAAAAGAGTATTTGACATATTTTCCTGCATGCTGCTCTGGCTTTCATCACCCCTGTTAATTCTGACCAGAAAGCAAATAATGTATTTTATAAAGGAGAGTTTAAGGGTTTTTACCGGACAGAAAACATGGGTAGGCTATTTCTCCACCGGGAAAAAAATCTTACCCGCTCTTAAACCTTCAGTACTTCCCCCCGTTTCTTATCAGAAAATGAAATTTCTGAACCCTGCGGAATACGAAAAAATAAATATGATTTATGCCCGTGAATATTCGGTTTATACAGATTGGGAAATATGCTGGTCGTGGTGGTTACACGCCCGGAACTTATCCGAGATAAGTTTTTAATATCTTGCTTTTAGACGATTTTCTGAGTTTTTTCAGGGCTTTTTCTTTGATTTGCCTTACCCTTTCCCTTGTCAGTTTCACTTTTTCACTGATATCTTCATAAGAATGTGGCGGATTTCCTTCCAATCCGAAATACAATTTGATAATTTCTCTTTCTTTTTCAGAAAGTATTGACATTACACGGGCGATTTCGGTCTGCAAGGACTCGTGAATCAAGCCTTTGTCAGGATCGGGTTCCTGGTCGTTGGGCAATATGGTTAACAGACTTGTATCTTCTTCTTCATTGATAGGAGCATCAATAGAAATATGTTTACTTGAAGAACTTAGTGTAGATGCCACTTCCTCGGGAGTCATGTTGAGTTCTTCAGCAATTTCTGCATCGGTAACTTTT
>CAYNBC010000013.1:0-9743 GCA_964395255.1 uncultured Sphingobacteriales bacterium
TAAATATGACAAGGCTCATACTCATTATTTTAATGGGAATAACCAGTACAGGTATTTCCTATTCTCAGATTGTTAGTTTATGGGCTGGCACTGCCCAGACATCTGGTTATACCAGTGGTCTGGACAAGTTAAGCTCTAAATTTGATAAGCCTTACGGAATTGCGCAGGACACAAATGGCTATATCTGGATATCAGAAAGTAATGGACATGTTATCAAAGCAATTGATCCGTTTAGCGGTAAATCGTATGCTCGTGCAGGTGCTTACGGACAAGCTGGCTTTTACAACTCTTCTGGTATTGCAGCTAAATTTAATTCACCTATGGGCATAGCCATAGGACCATCGAATGAAATATATGTAGCAGATAAAGATAATCATGTAATTCGAAAAATTTCTCCACTTACCTCTTTGTCCAATGCCCAGAGCGTTACTGTTTTTGCTGGAAAATATTCAGCTTCGGGTCAAAACTATACCAGTTATCCCGGATATGCAGATGGAAACGCCAATTCAGCTCAATTTCTTAACCCCACTGATGTGGCTGTAGACGATGCCGGAAATGTATATGTAGCCGATATGGGTAATCATGTTATCAGAAAGATTACACCTGCAGGATATGTAAGTACTATAGCAGGTCAGGCAGGTCAGGCAGGTTTTGTGAATGGAAGTGCCACTTCAGCAGCCAAGTTTAACAACCCTGTGGGTGTTTATTACGATTCAGGATATCTTTATGTTGCAGACCTGGGTAATTCTGCCATCCGTAAAATTGACCTGACAAACAAAACTGTAAGTACTCTCGTGTCAGGGTTATGGACACCTTATGACATTGTTAAAATCGGCAGTGATTATTTAATTAGCGACCAGCACAGAATCAGACTCTATAATGGTAGCAGTGTTTCTACTTATGCAGGTGCTGATATGCTTAATGTTTACGGTTATAAAAATGGAAGCGATACATCCGCCCGCTTTTATGATGTCAGGGGAATATTAGCGCAGGGTTCTCATATCCTTGTGGCTGATATGTCAAATCATGTTATTCGTAAAGTAACCGTTTGCCAGAGTTATACTCCAGCCATAACCATCACAGGTAATACAACCTTTTGCCAGGGTGATAGTGTTATTCTAACAGGGCCTTCAGGTTATTCCAGATATTTATGGTCAACCGGAGATACGACCCAGAGCATCATCGTAAAAACAAGTAAATCTGTTTATTTAACGGTAAAAAATGCAGATTCCTGTACCGGCACTTCACAAACCATTCAAATCACTGTTAATCCTAAACCATCTTCGAGCTTTACCCTTGATGGCCATGCATGTACAGGTGACGATGATACTATACGATATACAGGGAGTACCATTTCAGGAGCCAATTACTTCTGGGATTTTGATGGTGCCGTTATCCTGTCCGGTGTTGACCAGGGACCTTATGTTGTTCAATGGGATACTGCCGGTATTAAACAGGTAAGCCTTTATGTTGAGGCAAACGGTTGTTTTTCCGATACAACCGTGCAAACCATGACAGTAGATTCCACACCCACAGCACTCTTCACTTTAGCCTCTCCTGTCTGTGATAATGAGCCGGATACAATAGTTTATACAGGTACTGCTTCATCAAGCGCCAATTATATATGGGACCTTGACAGGGCTCAGATTATTTCCGGTTCAGGACAGGGACCACTGGTTGTAAAATGGCTTACATCCGGTAACAAAACAGTTACATTAACTGTAAAAGAAAACGGCTGCACTTCCCCACCCTATTCCCAGATTGTAACAGTTAACCGAAGACCTCTGGCTTTTATATTATCTGATACTGCAGGATGTCAAAACAATACATTTCAGATTACCTATAAAGGGCTGCCTACATCACAGACTATTTTTCATTGGTATTTTGACAGCGGACAGGTGCAAAGTGGTTCCGGTTCAGGGCCTTATAATATTTACTGGAACAAACCGGGTTATAAAAATGTCTGGCTTGTAGTTGAAGAAAACAATTGCTTCTCAGACACAGCTTCAAAAATTATTCATGTAAAGAATGTACCTGTAGCATCTTTTACAACTCCCTCTTCCGTATGTACTGACTTGCCCGATTCCATTGTTTTCACAGGTCAGGCTACAACAGGAAAGGCCACTTTCTACTGGGATTTTGACGGAGGTACAATTGCAGCTGGTACTGGAGCCGGGCCTTACCTTGTATCATGGAGCACCTCCGGGACTAAAACCATTAAACTTGTAATTGAGGAAGATGGTTGTTTTTCCGATACATTTTCCATGGATAAAAATATTAAACAAGGACCAACGCCCTATTTTCAGGTTAAATCCAAGCTCTGCCAGGGAGAATACGACACCATTGTTTATACCGGCAATGCATCCGCCTCTGCCCAGTACACCTGGGATTTTGCAGGAGCCAACATTATCTCGGGTAGCGGGCAGGGACCGTACATTTTGTACTGGGGCACAGGCGGTAAAAAAGATGTAAGCCTTCAGGTATCCGAAAATGGATGTACGAGCAAAACACAAATCGTGTCGGTGAATGTGGTATTTATGCCTTTGTCCTACTTTGAATTAGATACTTCGGTTTGCAAAAATGAAATCGACAGCATCAAATTTACCGGATACGCTTCAAGTCAGGCAACATTTAACTGGGATTTTTCCGGAGCATTCATTCAAAGTGGTTCCGGTTCAGGCCCTTATGCTGTTAAATGGGGAGGAACAGGTGCTAAAACTGTTTCACTTGTGATTGAAGACCAGGGTTGTGTATCTACCAAAACCGAAAAAATTGTCAATGTATATGATTTACCGAAAAAACCCAACATTATTTTGCTTTCGGACCACCTTTATTCAACAGCTGCCAGTGGGAACCAGTGGTACGATTCCAATGGAATGATATTGGGAGCCGATAGTCGCGAATTTTATCCTTCCAAAAACGGTTGGTATTATGTCAAAGTAACCAATAAATTCGGATGTTCTACACGTTCTGATTGGGTTTATTTCTACTCCACAGATATTGAGGAAGCTGATGCCCCATTCTGCAGGATTTATCCTAACCCATTTCAGGATAAAATCATCATTTACCGTGCTGACAATTTTAATGAACCCTTTGAATTTTCAATCATTAACCCGGAGGGCAAAAGCATTTATCACGGCATTGTCAACCAACCTTATTCCGAATGGAGTTTACCATGGATAGGGCAAGGCGTATATTATTTGAGGATTACTTCAAAAGATTACAGGGCGATTTACAAAATAATTAAAATTTAAACTTTCAAATATCGTAAATTAGCTTTCCGGAAATGAAAATTTTAGGCATATGAAAAAAATAGCAGTTGTACTTTCAGGATGTGGTGTTTTTGATGGTGCTGAAATTCACGAAGCAGTTTGTACTTTATTGGCTATTAAAAAAGCCGGTGCAAGCTATGAAATTTTTGCACCCAATATCGAACAGCATCATGTGATTAATCATATTACGGGGGAAGAAATGCCCGAAACCAGAAATGTATTAATTGAATCAGCAAGAATAGCCAGGGGAAAAATCCGGGACCTTAGTGAATTCGACCCTGCTGAATTCGATGGTTTAATTTTCCCCGGTGGTTTTGGAGCTGCCAAAAACCTTTCCACTTTTGCTTTCGAAGGCCCTGATTGTTCCGTAAATCCTGATGTTTCCAAAGCCATACTGGGAATGGTTGAGTTAAAGAAACCTATTGGTGCATTGTGCATTGCCCCGGCTGTAATTACAAAAGTTATCGGTGACAATCTGGAAGTAACGATTGGAAATGATAAAGAAACTGCTGATGCCATACAAAAAATGGGGGGTACGCATAAAGACACATCCCACGGTGAGGTAGCTGTGGACGAAAGGTATAAAGTAGTTACTACTCCCTGTTATATGCTGGAGGCAACCATTGATCAGATATACCAGGATGCTGAGAATGTTGTAAAAGTGGTTTTGCAGTACGCCTGATTTTATATCATTATTTATGGCCCAGGATTCGAAAGCGAAAATAGGCTTTGGAACAGCCCCTGTATTTCTTACAACTCTTTCCACTATCCTGGGCGCCATACTTTTTTTGAGGTTTGGATATGCTGTGGCTCATGTGGGGTTTATTGGCAGCCTGATTATCATTTTATTAGGTCATCTTGTTACTATTCCTACAGCCATGGCAGTGGCAGAAATCGCCACTAACCAGAAAGTAGAAGGTGGTGGAGCATATTACATTATTTCCCGTTCTTTTGGATTAAATATTGGAGGTACTATTGGGATTGCCCTTTACCTTTCGCAGGCTATAAGCGTATCTTTTTATGTCATTGCCTTTTCAGAGGCTTTTGCACCCGTGCTGAACTGGTTGAATCATCAATATGGCTTTCCTATTACAGATACCCGTATTGTAAGTATACCTGCTATGCTAATTCTCGGGTTTTTAATGATTACCCGTGGCGCCAATATGGGAATGAAAACTCTTTACCTCGTTGTAGCTATTCTGCTCCTTTCCATTTTAATTTTTTTTCTGGGCAAACCTCTCTCTGAAGACCATGAAATTCACCTGACAGATAAAGTGTCCAACCCGGATAATTTTTTCTATGTCTTTACTATCGTGTTTCCAGCTTTCACAGGTATCATTGCCGGGCTGGGATTGTCCGGTGATTTAAAAGACCCTAAAAAATCCATTCCGTTAGGAACTATATCAGCCACTTTTGTTGGGTTTATCATATATATTCTGGTAGCTTATAAACTCATTGCGTCAGCAAATCCAGAACAACTAAGCAGTGATCAGCTTATTATGGCTAAAATTGCCTTATGGGGGCCCATTATTCCTGTTGGTCTTGCAGCAGCTACATTATCCTCAGCTCTGGGTTCACTGATGGTTGCACCTAGAACCCTTCAGGCTTTAGGAGAAGACCGCATTTTCCAGCTGGATTGGATAAACAAATGGCTAGCCCGTGGCCGCGACAAGGATAACGAACCTATTCACGCAAGCATTATTACATTCATCCTGGCCTTATTTTTCGTCATTATCGGAAGTATAAACTTTATTGCCGGAATCATTTCCATGTTTTTCATGGTGGTTTATGGTGCTATCTGTCTGATATCTTTTCTGGAACATTTTGCAGCTGACCCGTCATATCGGCCTACCTTTAAAAGTCGATGGCATTTATCACTTCTGGGCGCTTTGTTAAGTTTCTGGCTCATGTTCAAAATGAATACAACCTATGCTCTGCTGGCTGTTGTCCTGATGGTTTTGATTTATCTGATTATTACCTACGGACAAAATGAGAAAAAAGGATTGGCCAATATCTTCAAAGGGGTTATTTTTCAATTGAGCCGCAATCTGCGGGTTTTCCTACAAAAATATGACAGGGAAGACACTCAACCGACATGGAGGCCTTCTATTATATGTATTTCTGAAGATTCTTTTGAAAGATTTTCGGCTTTCGAACTTCTCCGGTGGCTATCTTATAAGTACGGTTTCGGGACCTACATTCATTATATCCATGGCTACCTGTCAAAACAAACAGCCGAACAGAAAAAAGAAATTCTGAAAAAACTCATCCAGATTGCCGAAACCAGTCATAGCAATGTATATCTTGACACACTGGTGAGCCCTTCCTATACATCCGCCATTGCCCAGGTCATTCAATTACCTTCGGTTTCGGGCAAAGAAAACAATTTGATACTTTTCGAATTCGATAAAAAAGAACCCTCTAAACTTAACCTGTTCATTGAAAATTTTCAGCTCTTAAAAGCTATGGACTTTGATGTATGCATCCTGGGGAGTTCGCCCAGGGGATTCGGCTATAGAAATGAAATTCATATCTGGATAACTTCGAAAGACTACAAAAATGCAAACCTGATGATTTTGCTGGGATATATTTTACTGGGACATAAAGATTGGTCTTCGGCACAAATTAAATTATATGCAGTGTATCCCGAAAAAGAAATTGAGACTCAAAGAAAAAATATCAACCGCTCCATCAAAGAAGGCCGTCTACCTATTTCTTTGAAAAATATTATACTTATACCCAAAAAACAGGATGAGAAAAACCAGGAAATTATATGTCATTATTCACGTGATGCCTCATTGACTATGATTGGTTTTATTGAAGCTCAGGTTAAAAACAAAGGCATGGAACTATTCACAGGTTATGAATGCCTGGGAAATGTACTTTTTGTCAACACAACGAGAGAAATGAATTTAAGTTGAAATGACTGTTCCGTTAACAATAATTTTTGCATAAACTTAGTTATGTTTTATAAATTTACTTAAAATCTCTTCCAATATGAATGAGCAGGAAAAGAAAATAGAGAAACTTGAAAAAGAACTGGAAGAGCTTAAGCGCGAAAATGCCCGGCTGTTGAAAGAGCATTACTATTTTCAATCCATCATGAAATTGGCTGAAAATGTTTCCCTCATATTTTCAGATTTGAACGGTACAGACCCCAAAGTGGTAGAATTCAGTAAAGGAGCAGAAAAAATTTTCGGTTATAAAAGAGAAGAAGCCCTTGGTATGCCTATTGCCCGTTTTCACATCGAAGAAGACATCAAAAAATTTCCCGAGGCATTTAAGAAAATGCAACAAATGAAAATGGGTTTTAATGGCGAAACCCTTCTCGTGCGAAAAAATGGGGAGAAATTTCCTGCTTTATTTTCTACTTATCCTGTAATTGATGATGAGGGTAATATGATTGGTGGTCTGGGTATTTCATTCGATATTACACACATTAAAGAACTCGAAAAGAAATTGATTGAGTCCGATAAACAGAAAGACAAAATGCTTTCGGTTATATCTCATGATTTGAAATCGCCTTTTAATACCATCATTGGGTTCTCCAACATACTGGCTGATGAAGATGAAGAACTTGAAGAGGAAGAATTTTATGACATTGTAAATGCCATCAATACGACAGCCAAAAATACTTACGATTTACTGGTAAACCTCCTGGAATGGTCGCGAACACGATCCGGTATTCAAAAGCTCAATCCCAGCGGGTTTGACCTGACAGAAATGGTGGAAGAACTGATTATAATGTATAAAAATATTGCTCTCCAAAAAGGAATCGAAATTCGATTCAATCCCTTAGCAGAGTATTTTGTTTATGCAGATAGAAGTACCGTTTCGACCATTTTGAGAAATTTGATTTCTAATGCTATTAAGTTTACTCCTCCAGGTGGAAATATAAAAATCAGCCTTTCCAGAGAGCCCGAATGGATTAAATTGGGCATTTCAGATTCCGGTGTAGGAATACCTGCTGACAAAATCCCAACCTTATTTGAATTTATTGAAAATAAATCCACCAAAGGAACAAATAACGAAAAAGGAACCGGTCTTGGCCTGGTTATTTGCAAGGAATTTATTGATTTGAATAAAGGCAACATAAAAGTAGATTCCATACCAGGAGAAGGAAGTACATTTTATGTTTATTTACCCAGAGCTAAAGATTAATACCCATTTGCTTCATAAGTTCTGAAGCATTTAAAACAGTACATACTCCTCTTTTAAGCTTATAGTCAAAATGAAATTTTCCATTTTCAATCAAAACCTCAAAAGCATAATTTAATACTTTTCCTGGATGTTCTTTTTCCAGACTGCTTAATTCCAGGTCATGGGTGGCCACCATGGCAATGGAGGTTGATTGAACCAGCTGTTTGATTAATGCCCTTGAACCGGTGTATTTATCTCTGGAATTGGTTCCTTTCAAAATCTCATCAAGCAACACAAAAAGCTGCATTTCTTCATTAAGTTCGAGCATAAGACGAAATCTTTTCAACTCAGCATAAAAAGTAGATTCCTGACGACTTAAATCATCGGAAACACGCATGCTTGTAAACAATTGAATAACAGGCGTGGAAAAATAAGTAGCACATACGGGAGCTCCACAGTAGGCCAGAATAAGGTTGGTACCAGTAGCACGAAGAAATGTACTTTTTCCCGACATATTGGAGCCAGTAATAAGCATGACAGTACCTTCATTCTCAATTGTTACATCATTGCATACACGGCTGTGGGCAGGGATAAGTACATGCCCCATTTCCCGTGCCGTGAATGGCAGCTGGTCCTTGATTTCAGGATAAACGAAATCAGGATTTAACAATGCATATGAAGCCAGTGACACGAGAGCATCAAATTCTCCCAATGTTTGAATCCATTCTGGCCAGAATTCCCTGTTTTCCATCTTCCACTTTTCAAGCTGGAAACTCAAACGAATATCCCAGAAAAGCAGGCCATTGAGCAATATTGCAGCCAGTGTGTTCAGGCGGTTATCCATTAGATTTACCAGCTGAATAAATTTTTCAAGTTTTTTGTACGCACCACTTTTTTTATCTCCTATTAAACCCTGTATGTCTTTTAAATATTCACAGGAAAACCGGGATTCTGAAATTATACCATAAAGGCGCATCAATTGTTCAGCAAATTTTTTTTGAGACGATATGACGGAGTGTATCCGGTTTATTCTTTTCAAAAATAACCCTGTGAAAAAAAGCATAAATAAAGAACATGCCCCGGGCAACAGGTAATTCATTCCAAAAGGAACTGCTATCCATAATACACATGTTATTATAGTAAAAACACGGATAAATAGCAAAAGAGCTTTTTTATTCAGGAAGAAAACTTTCTCCGATAACCAGCCGGATACTTGTTTATAATCTTCTTCCTTATCCTGAACAAACATGCCTTCTGACATGAAGTTCTGTAACAGGTCAAGATGGGTAGATAACTCCTTAACGGCTTCCTGTTTTTTAATAATCTGTTCTGAAGAAGGTATGATAGTCAACCAGCGGGCAAGCGTTTTTTTCCCGGGAACACTTATTGTACGGTTGATGTATTGAAAAAGAGAATACTCCCCGAAAATATCCAGGTCATACGAATAATAATGATTCCTGTCTACAAATTCGTCACCCTGGTCAAAAGCGGATAAATCATAATTCAGTCTCTTAATCTCCTGGGCATTGATGGTTTCCAGAAATTCATATTTTAAAAATTTCTCTTTGAAAATGCCCGATTGTTTAACAAGATAAATAAAAAGAATCATAAAAATCAGGCCGGCTAATAAAGCTGCCCATGTATTTATTCGGGCAAGAAGAATTACTACAACCACACCAAGGACAAATTCCAGAAGACGGGCTACGGTATAACGGTTAAAAATTCTATGTGATTTGTCCTTTAATAAGGCAAATTTTTCTTTTCGTTTAAAAAATAAATTTTTTAAATCCTCATTCATAGCCTGATTAAATTTCTTTCAACAGGGCTGTCAGGAGAGTCCAGAACTGCTGTGTAGATTTAATTTCAAGCCTTTCTTCAGGTGTATGTGCTCCTTTGATTTTCGGCCCGATGGAAACCATATCAATGCCGGGAAATTTATCGGAAAACAACCCGCATTCAAGACCTGCATGGATAGCTCTGACCACAGGTTCTTCATGAAATAATTTGCGGTACAGTTCTGCTGTCTTTTTTACCAGAGGTGATTGAGGGTTGGGTTCCCAACCGGGATATCCCTGTGAGGATTCGACAGATGCTCCGGCCAGTAAAAATACATTTTGAACCGTCTGGACAATATCATCCAGTTTTGACTTTACCGAGCTTCTCTGGCTGGTTCCAATCTCTACAACATTCTCTCCGGTCGAAATCGTGGCTAAATTGGTAGATGTTTCAACCAGACCGGGCATGGTCTGGCTCCATGCCTGTTCTCCATGCGGGCAGGCCGAAATGGACATGAGTATCTTTCCCAGTGTACTGTCGTTTATGATAAAATCG
>CAYNBC010000013.1:9753-14513 GCA_964395255.1 uncultured Sphingobacteriales bacterium
GGATATATCCTTCCGCTGAAGCCTCCCGTGGAATAGCATTCCGGGCATTACCTCCGTTCAATGCCGAAATATAGAGCTGAAATTTATTTTTTGCCTGAGCTAAAAGCCGTGCAAGTATTTTAATGGCATTACCATGACCTTTATGAATTTCATCGCCAGAATGACCTCCTTTAAGCCCCGAAACAAGTATTCGAAATGCCCGGGTCTGAGAAGGTACTTTCTCTGGCTGAAAAGTAAACCATGCCCGGGTATCGCGTCCTCCGGCACAACCAATGAATATCTCAGGCCAATCTTCTGAATCGAGGTTTATTAAAATTCTACCCTCGATGAAGTCAGGACTCAGCCCAAATGCACCTGTCAGTCCTGTTTCTTCGTCTACCGTAAATAAACATTCCAGAGGAGGATGTTCCAGCGTACTTGATTCCAGAATAGCCAACTGTGCTGCCATTCCTATTCCGTCATCGGCACCCAGCGTTGTTCCTCGGGCTTTTACCCATCCATCTTCTATTTCAGGCACAATAGGGTCTTTATAAAAGTCATGTGGAGTTCCCTCATTTTTTTCGCCCACCATGTCCTGATGGCTTTGCAAAACGACAATGGGTCTGGTTTCAAAGCCGGGCGTTCCTTTTTTGCGAATCACAATGTTTTTTAAAGAATCTATTTGATAAGAAAGGTCATGGGCTTCAGCAAAAGCAACCAGATAATCAGCCATCTGGCCTTCATGCTTTGAAAGCCGGGGTATTTTGCAAATTTCCTCAAAATAATACCAGAGACGTTCGGGTTTGAGTTCGTTCAGTTTCATAAAAGGAATTTTTAGATTTAAAAAAAGGCGAAAATTAATTAAAACTCAACGAATAGGGAAAAAATGATGTCAGTGTCAGCTTTGATGGGCTTTATTTTTTACAAAATCCCCTGGAAGACAAAGCGTTTTTAATTGAATTTGAAAACTTTAATGAAAGAAGTAATATAGAGCGGCACCAAGTTCCATCAACCAGGCCAATAAAAGATGGATAATAACCCCTCCCCAGATGCTTTTTAACTGAAGAGCAAAAACACCCAGAATATACCCGCCTAAAAAAGAAGAGATACATTCTGCAGAAGGTTTCCCAAAGTGAATTGCCACATATACCGCCACCATGGGCCACAGAGATTCCTTGCCCAGTAAAGAGCTCAAGCCAATAACAAGAGCACCCCTGTAAAGCCATTCCGTTGAGAAAAAATCAAGACCATATAACAACTCCCAGAAAGCTGTCATCCAGAATTTGCTAATTCCTTCAAAATGTGGATAGAGCCAGAATTTAAATCTGGGATACATTTCCAGAAATTCAGGACGCGAAGATGCCCAGACAACCAGAGGAATTACAAATATTATCAGTGTAAAGAATTTCAAGGCATAACTACCTTTGAACCTTAACCCATATAACACATCCTGCCTGCGGTCATAAATCCACCAGAGTAAAAATAAGGCCGGAAAAAGAAATAGAAACAATTCTACATGCAACATCAAGGAATTGTAATATTGATTCAGGTAATAATCTATTGCATGATTATCCATTTTATAAAGATCAAAATTCCGCTGACAGGCAATAATGCCTAAAAAAACAGAAATTTTTATCCAGAATTCAGCCTTTTTTAATTTATAAAGTTTAGCCTGAAAGTGCAACACAGGAATAAGCACCAGCAAATAAATCAGCATGTAATAAATCCAGAATGTAATCCATCCGGGAAAATTGTTTTGATTGGGATGTAAAAAATATTTCTCATAATCCAGCTTGTAATTCAATACGATTAAAACAGCTGATAAAAACAAAGTCCACAAAGCGGCTTTTTTATCCAGTGAACGGGTAAAATGCCTGTATAGAAGCTTCCACAAATAAATCATAAGAACAAAAATAGTTTAAGTACCTGAAAATAAAATCTCCTATAAGCGGGATTACCTAACTTTGCCCCAAAAATCTTGAAATGAGTTTGCTCTGTGGTATAGTAGGATTGCCCAATGTGGGTAAATCAACACTTTTTAAAGCTTTGACGGGCAAGGATGTTCCTGTTGATAATTTTCCGTACACCACAACACAATCGGAAAGAGCCATAGTGGAAATCCCTGATTCCAGGTTATGGAAGCTAAGTGAGCTGGAAAAACCGCAAAAAACAACACCCAATCATATAGAATTTATCGATATTGCAGGATTGGCAGCAGGTGCCAGTAAGGGAGAGGGTCTGGGTAACAGTTTTCTGGATACCATCCGGCATTCCGATGCTATTGTACATATCGTTCGCTGCTTTGATGATGATAATATCATTCATGTCCACAACCGCATCGACCCTGTGAGCGATAAAGAAGAAGTGGATTTTGAATTGCTGATGAAAGACCTGGAAACCGTAGAAAAATCTTTGGAAAGAAACCGAAAAGCGGCCAAAAGCGGTGATAAGCAAATTATCAAATTAGTGGATTTACTGGAACGAATCAAAGAACATCTCGAAAAAGGAGGCTTTATAAGGCAAATGGAGCTATCACCCGAAGAACAAAAACAGATTAAAAGCTACAGCTTTTTAACAGCCAAAAAAGTGCTTTATGTGGCCAATGTGAAAGATGAAAACGAACTTACAGGTAATTTATATACCCGTCAACTCGAAGAAATTGTCAGCAAGGAAAATGCTTCCATGCTTATTTTAAATGCAAAACTCGAAGCTGAAATTTGTGATATAACCGATGAAGAAGAAAAAAAAGCGTTCATGCAGATGTACAACCTTACAGAACCCGGAGTAAACAGATTAATCAGGGAAGCCTATTCTCTGCTGGGATTGATAACATTTTTTACCGTGGGTAAAAAAGAAGTACGAGCATGGACGACCTTGAAAGGTAGCACTGCCCCTCAGGCAGCCGGAGTTATTCATTCTGATTTTGAAAGAGGTTTTATCCGTGCTGAAATGATTAAATACGATGATTTTATCAAATACGGCTCCGAGCAGGCCTGTAAAGATCATGCGTGTTTTCATATCGTTGGAAAAGATTATGTTGTACAGGACGGTGATCTGCTTCATTTCCTGTTCAATGTTTAATGTTTCTTTTCTGGCAGGTCATTCTTATTTTTAAATACCTTTGCACTTTCCAATAAACAAAGTTTATGAGTGAAGACGCATTAAAAAAAATTATCAGTCATTGTAAAGAATACGGATTTGTATTTCCGTCATCCGAAATTTATGATGGTTTGTCGGCTGTTTACGATTACGGCCAATACGGGGTGGAATTGAAAAATAATATCCGCCAGTACTGGTGGAAGGCCATGGTACAATTGCATGAGAATATCGTTGGAATTGATTCAGCCATATTTATGCATCCTAAAATCTGGAAAGCCTCAGGACATATCGACAGCTTTAACGACCCACTGATTGATAACAAAGATTCCAAAAAAAGATACAGAGCCGATGAATTAATTGAGGATCAAATGGCTAAAATTCAATCCAAAATAGATAAAGAAATACAAAAAGCGGCCAAACGCTTTGGGGACCAATTTGATAAAGAAAAATTTCTGCAAACCCATCCGCGGGTTCAAAAGTACAGGGAACAATACCGTCAATTACACGAGCGATACACCCATGCCATGGAATCCGGCAATTTAAAGGAACTTAAACAGATTATTGACGATTATGAAATTGCCGACCCGGTATCCGGAAGCCGCAACTGGACCGAAGTAAGGCAATTTAACCTGATGTTTTCCACCCAGATGGGAGCCGTATCCGGTGATAATGACACTGTTTATCTAAGGCCGGAAACCGCCCAGGGCATCTTTGTCAATTTTTTGAATGTTATGAAAACCGGAAGGATGAAAATCCCTTTTGGCATTGCCCAAACCGGTAAAGCTTTTCGTAATGAAATTGTTGCCCGTCAGTTTATTATTCGTATGCGCGAATTCGAACAAATGGAAATGCAGTTTTTTGTTGAGCCAGGCTCCGAAATGGAATGGTTCGAACACTGGAAAGAAAAAAGACTGAAATGGCATAAAGCCCTTGGCATCCCTGAAGACTATTACCGCATTCATGTTCACGATAAGTTGGCCCACTATGCCAATGCAGCTGTTGATATTGAATTTCGTTTTCCTTTTGGTTTCAAGGAACTAGAAGGTATTCATTCCCGTACCGATTTCGACTTGAAACAGCATGAACAATTTTCCGGCAAAAAAATGCGCTATTTCGACCCGGATAAAAACGAAAGTTATATTCCCTATGTGGTTGAAACATCCATAGGACTCGATAGAATGTTCCTATCCTTAATTTCTTATGCATACAGAGAAGAAAAATTGCCGGACGGCAGTGAAAGAACCGTTTTAATGATCCCGCCAGTTCTGGCTCCCGTTCAAGTGGCTATTCTGCCTCTCGTTAAAAAAGAGGGCATGGACGAAAAAGCATTGAAAATATTTCATGAGCTAAAATATCATTTTCATTGTCAGTACGATGAAAAAGACAGTATTGGCCGTAGATACCGCAGGCAAGACGCCATTGGCACTCCTTACGCCATCACTGTTGACGGTCAAACCATGCAGGACAATACCGTAACACTTCGCTACAGAGACAGTATGGAGCAAAGACGGGTCTCCATTCCCCAACTCATTGATGAGCTTAAAAATGAATTGGATTTAACGGTTTTGTTGAAGAAATTGTAAATAATTACTGTCTGATTATTATTTTCAAACAGTTTCTGCCTTTGATTCTATTTTTATAAATACATGGAATTTGAATGATATCATTATTAAATATTAAAA
>CAYNBC010000014.1:0-3642 GCA_964395255.1 uncultured Sphingobacteriales bacterium
ACCTTACTTCTGTTTAATTTTGATATTTTAATCCCATTTTTAAATGAATAAACAAACCTTTCAACTTGTCTTTACATGGCTGGTTATTAGTATTTTAATTTTAAACACATCCCATTATTTTGGTTCAGGAAATATAAGCCCTGATTCAGCCAATTATTTACAGGTTGCCAAAAACATTCTTGATGGAAAAGGATTAAAAATATTTGAAGTTTATCCTCATTGTGGTCTTGTACATTTAGCGATGTGGCCCCCTGCTTATCCAATAAGCATTGCATTTACTTCGTTTCTAACAGGAACCGATGTATGGCTGGCATCCAAAATACTAAATGTTTTGCTGGTATTGTTGTCTTTCATCATCCTTTACAATTTGTTTAAAGGAGCCTACCCCTGGGTTTTACTTATTTTTTTTACGGATACCTTGCTTTTTATTTTTCAATTTACCTGGTCAGAAACATTGTTTCTGTTTTTCCTGATTTTATTCGCATACAGTATACGAAATCTCTATTATTTTCCTGATATCAGGCGATACTATTATTATTTGTTTCTTTCCCTTGTTGGACTCATTTTTACCCGTTATGCCGGTATGTTTTTTCTGCCCGTGGTATTTGTAGCAGCCTTCTGGTTAAATCCGCATAAATCAAAGCTCTTTACACGAAAAATTCTACTCATTTTTTTCGCTACAGGTATATTGTTGTCTATCTACCTGCTTTACAATAAATGGCAAACAGGTTATTTTACCGGAGTACCTCGATTTTCATATCCCATAAAATACAGTGAAATACTTGAACGAGGTCTTGAATCATTTTTCCTTGAACTAATGCCTGCAGGCTTTCTCCCTCACGGCATTTCCACACACCCCAGAAGCCTGGCAGGTATGGGCTTGTTTGCCATTTTAAATTTCTTCATTTATGGTCTTCTTATCAAAGTAATTAAAAATCAAAAAGAAAGGAGGATAAATCATATAACATTATTCCTTATTGCTGCTGCCGGTTTTTACTTAATCGTACTGGTTTTTTATTCTCTCATTTCGAGATTTCCTTTTCTAACCATCAGGACAATATCCCCGTTTACTACGCTTTTGTTTCTTGCACTATTTGAATATCTGGAATCCAACAATCTGTTCCCCTCCCTGAAAAAGTATACTAAACTTTATTATGTCATACTTATCTTTCTGGCAATCTACTATTCACCCATCAACCGGTTATATTTTTTTCTTCCTGACAAAAATATCAACTACATTTTGCATGAGCATGTTCATTACCGTGAATATGAGAGGCAAACTAAAGCGTTTTATCAGGAAATACCTCCCCGTACGCTGGTCGCTTTTGGCAGATATTATATCAATTATATGCTGGACGACATTTATTATGTTGAACCTGACCCTTACAACATATTTGTGAATTACAGCTATCCTGAGCTGATAAATGCCCTTTCATCCTGTAGTTATGTTGAGCACCTGTACATTGAAATTCGGCATGATTTAGACCCGCAGAAATATCATCCATCCATCATTCAGTTTATGAATGAAAATGCAGATAAAAAATTCGTCAAAATCAGGTAATGTAAATTTTTTAATTTTAAAAAAAGAAAAAAGCATTAAAAATGAAGCAAATTACGGGATTGATATTTTTAACAATGATATTTCCATTCGCTATTTTATCCCAATCACCAGATTGGATAGAAAATGTCACATCCAGTGTAGGGCTTGACAGTGCGCGTGGTGCCTATGTTTATGTCTGTGATTTGAACGGTGATTACTATCCGGAAATTATTCTTGTGGAAGCCAATTTAAATAAAGGTCATATAAAAGTTTATCAGAATAAACAGGCTCCGGGTACTACTGACCCACATAAAAGGGTTTTTGAAGATATTACGGACTGGACAGGGCTAAATCTGAAAAGAAACGGAGAAAAGGGACGCGTTATTGACAACATTGTATTTGCAGACATTGACAATGACGGTGACCCTGATGCTATCACTGGTATTTACTATCATCGCTGGGAATATTACCATCCCGACAGTCTTGATCCTGGAGACCGCTGTGATGTTTTTCTCAACAACGGAAATGCTAAGTTTACCCTTGTTAAAAATAGCGGATTAAATACTCTTGGGCCTCATAGCGGGAAGGATGAAGGACTTGTGAATGTTACCGGTATGGCTTTTCTGGATTACAATCTGGATGGTTTTCTGGATTTATTCGTAGCCAGCTGGTTTGATGACTATAAAAATAATATCATGACCCCTTCTTATTTTCTGGAAGGCCATGGCGATGGAACTTTTACAGATATCAGTTTTGAAAGCTGGATTAAATCGAACAAAATGCCGCTTTACGGGGTAAATGCTACCGACTGGAACAACGATGGCTGGATGGACATAGCTACAGCTCCTTATTGCCGGAGTTCAGGAAGCTTATGGAAAAATACCGGATTGGGACATTTTAAAGATGTGGCATCCGAAGTTGGCTATAATACACAATATCTGAATGGTGAAGGATGGGCGGACCAGAACATGACAGCACCTAAAGCACTGTGCACATGGGCCGTGCAACCCGCAGATTTCGATAACGATGGAGATATGGATTTTTATTACTGCCTCGTTCACGGAGGTTTTGGAAACGATGTGTATGGCAATCCCTGCGGAAGGTCAACTGTGGTTATTAATGAAGGCCCTGACAATAATTACCACCTTCACTGGGATATGACCAGACATGAACGACTACCACCACGCTCTTCCCATCTGGGTGATTATGACGCAATCTGGCTTGATTTGAACAACGATATGAAACTGGACCTTGTCATGGGGAATGGAGGGTATTCATCCAATACACGTTTGTTTATCTCTTTACAAAAAGATGACACCATACTTCACGATATTTCCAGAGAACTGGGCATCGCAAGTCCCGGAAAACTAATCAGGGAAATTTATTCGCTTCAACCTATTGATTATGACCTTGACGGAGATGATGATATTCTTTTAGCTCATGGTAACGGAAAATATGAGCCCAAACACGAAATTTTACTTATTGAAAACAAAATTGGTCAGGATAACAACTTTGTTTCTGTAATGCTTGACCCACCTGCCGGATGCAATAAAAGTTGTATAGGGTGTCGAATTTATGTTTATGCCGGTGGAGTTCAGCAAATGAGAGAAATCAAAGCTGGCTTTGGTCATTTTTCAGGACAACAACCCTTCCTGACCAATTTTGGCCTTGGCACTGAAAATCAAATAGACTCCATTGTGGTACGCTGGCAAACAAATCCCATCTCTTATACCACAGTTTATAATCCTCCGGTAAATGAAATGATAGTTATTAAGGAATCAGGTTTCTGGGGTACGCTGAATGTTAATCATTCGCCCAATCACTACGTGAAAATTTACCCCAATCCTGCCTATTCTATGGTAAAAATTGAAAGCTCCGTCATTAAACCTGCTGAAATAAATATCATTTCAGCTGATGGAAAAATTGTCAAATCCATACAATCCACTTCTTATACCACAACTATTGATGTTTCTGAATTCAAGGAAGGCATTTACTTTATCTTTATTAACTTTGTCGACAAATCACCTGTTATTAAACCTTTATTAATTGTTAGATAAATGAAAAATTTAGAAACTAAAATTGGGAATATTTCACTGGCAAAT
>CAYNBC010000014.1:3652-8204 GCA_964395255.1 uncultured Sphingobacteriales bacterium
ATCCAGTAATTGTTGGTAGTAGCGGCTTAACAGACAGTGTGGAAAAAGTGGTAGAACTTGAAAAAGCCGGTGCTGGTGCGGTGGTCTTAAAATCATTGTTTGAAGAAGAAATTCAGATGGAAGTAGAGGAACAAATGCATCAGATGTCCGGGCGCTTTCTGGTCTATCCCGAAACTTTTGATTACATGAATGAAGAACCCCATGAAGACCTAGTCAGAAAATATTTGCGTTTAATCAAAGAGTGTAAAGAAGCTGTTAAAATACCTGTTATTGCGAGCATTAACTGCGTTTCTTCCCAGAAATGGACTTATCTGGCCAGAGAAATTCAGGAAGCAGGAGCTGACGGTCTTGAGTTGAACATTTTTGTCCTTCCATCCGACTTTAAACGAACTGCTGCCGATAATGAAGCTATTTATTATGATGTCATCAAAAAAGTGCAGGAAGAAACCCATTTGCCTTTGTTTGTAAAAACGAGTTTTTATTCCAGTAATCTGGCTTCTTTTCTCCACAATTTATCCAAATCTGGTATTGATGGTCTGGTTCTGTTCAACCGCTTTTTCAGTCCTGACATTGATTTGGATACCATGAAAATTACTCCGGGCTTTGTATTGAGTAATCCCGGTGATCTTGCGTTAAGTCTGAGGTGGATTGGTATCATGGCAGGTCGTGTTGATTGTGATTTGATTGCCTCTACGGGTGTGCATGATGGCAGGGCATTGATAAAACAATTGTTGGCCGGTGCCAGTGCCGTGCAAATAGCATCAACCCTTTATAAAAACGGATTGGGCCAGATAAGAGGCATGCTGAACGAGCTGGATAAATGGATGGAAGAAAAAGGATTTAACTCCCTTGATGATTTCAAAGCTAAGCTTAGCTATGCCAATCTGAAAGACCCCGCTGGTTATGAAAGAGTTCAATTTATGAAACATTTCCGGCACTTTATCAAGCCAGGTATTTAGTAATAGATACGAGCATTTCAGCCATGAATTAAAATCAAACTTGATGCTGTTCATATTTTCAGTCAGTTCAATAATCATCTTCTTTGACAGTGTAAAACCGGCAAAAAGCAAATTCCCCATTATTTAGCTGTCTGGTAAATGATATCTTTTTAGTTTTTCATGTGGGAATAAGTTCCCGTATAAAAATGTCGTTTACAAAGACAGTTTATTTAGACTCATTCAAAATTTTTAAGTTACCTTTGCAGGAGTTTTTATCAGGCAATATTTTAATATCATTTACACATGAACAACAGTCGACACCTCTATGAATTCTTCTTTATTGACAGAACAGTTTGAATTAAGGTGTGAATTATTCTCATTTCGAAAAATTTTATCAAACTAAAGGGCTTGAAAATTAAATTCTTAAGCAAAAGAAAAAACAATTTCGTCAAAAAAATAAGGTAAAAATAATCGTAGTTTTGCAAAGAATAAAAATAAATACACATTAAGAAAATAGCATTACATGAAAATAACAATTGACCGAAACGATATTCTTGATTTGCAAATAACATTAAAGAAAGAATATCTTTTAAGTAATAATAAAGGAGGTTATTGTTCCTCCACAGTGCTTGATTGTCATACACGCAAATATCATGGCTTACTGGTTTTACCACTGGAAGGAAGTAATGAAGTCATAAATTACTTATCCAAACTTGAAGTCAAAGCCATTATAAATCAGAATGAATTTCATTTAAGCACCAACAAATATCCGGGAGTGTATTATCCCACCGGCCACAAATACATTGAAAAATTTGAATATGAAATCATTCCTGAAACATATTACATCATTGGAGATGTAAAATTAAAGAAGTCCATCATGATGCTGGCAGGAGAAGATACCGTTATGGTACGGTATGACCTGCTGCAATCTCCAAAACCTGTTAAATTCAAAGCAGAACCATTACTGGCTTTCAGAAGCATTCATTCTTTATCTCACCAGAACATTGACATTCAACCACGAACCTATTTTGAGAAAAATGGTTTTAAAATAACACCTTATCAGGGATTGCCTTCGCTATATCTGCAAACCTCCATCAAATCTGTATTTTACCCTGCGCCTGATTGGTGGTACAACTTTGAATATCTTAAAGAACGTAATCGCGGCTATGATTACCAGGAAGATCTCTTTTGTCCAGGTGTTTTCGAGTTCAGCCTGAGTGAAGGGAAATCCATCATATTCAGGGCATCTTTACAGCCGCATAATGGCATGTACTCACGAATCTGGGATAAACATTATAAATTATGGAAGAGCACAGTACCTGACCGGGACCCCGAGCATTTAAAAACATTAAAATTTCAGGGTAAAAAGCTAATTTTTAAGGACAAGACTCATCAAACAGGGCTCCTTGCCGGGTATCACTGGTACCGCGAATGGACGCGTGATGCACTTGTTTCATTCGAAGGGTTGATGCTGGAGCAAAATATGTACGAGGAAGCCGGACAAATGCTCAAAAAATATGCTTCCCTGATGAAAAACAACAGATTACCCAAAATCGTCCAACCCGATGGCAATCATATTTATGATGCACTCGATCCTACCCTTTTGTTTCTTACTGCAGTGCAAAAGTTCCATAAAAGAACAGATTTTGCCCAACAAATTAAAAAAGAACTTTTACCTGCCCTGAAACAAATAGTTTCATCCATTTTACTCCATAAAAATGATGATGCTTATATAGGAAATGACGGCCTGTTGTATGCCGGAACACCCGGTCAGCGACACACATGGATGGATGCCGAAGTGGATGGTAAACCTGTCACACCCAGGCACGGAGCTGCTATTGAACTAAATGCATGGTGGTATAATGGTTTAAAATATCTGGTCGATTATTGGTCATCAGAACTGGAGCCAGATTTATTATCGGCTATCAAACATTCCATTCAAATGTTTGAACAGAATTTTGAAAACAAATTCTGGAACGAAAAAAACGCCTGTTTTTGCGATGTTTACCGTTCCGATGACGACCGTGATGAAAGTATCCGTCCTAATCAATTTTATGCTATAGGCCTTGAATACACCTGTGTCTCAAAACAAAGGGCAAAGCAAGCCCTTAATACCCTTGAAAAACATCTTCTAACTCCTTATGGATTCCGGACATTAAGTCCTGAATCTCTGGAATACAAAGCAGAATACAAAGGGGATGAAAAAATCAGAAGCCTGGCTTACCATCAGGGTATGGTCTGGCCCTTTTTGATTGGCATTTATACCGACAGTCTGCTGAAAACCGGTATGTCTGTATCTGAAGTCAAAAAACACATTTTGAAAAGTTTTCAAAAATTATTCAACAAGCATCTTAATATGTATGGCTTGCTTAATATTTCAGAATTGTTTCGTCCCAACCCTCCGCAGGTGGCAAAAGGTTGTATGTTGTATGCCCGTTCGATGGGTGAAATCATTCGTGTTTTATCATTGATTAATAAGTGAGTTTATGAAAGTTTTAATGTTCGGATGGGAATTTCCTCCTTTTATTTCAGGTGGTCTGGGAACAGCCAGTCTGGGAATAACCAATGGTCTTCTCAACAACTCAGTGGATGTAACGTTTGTTCTTCCTACCAAAAGGGGGAAGCAAATTGAATCCCGTGCAAATATTATTGCCGCAGATGAAATTTATCTGATTAAAAAATATGAAAAAATTATCCGTGAAGTCGAGAAAAAAGGACAAACTTTACTGGAGAAAAAATTTCATATAGCTCCCTATTTTACATCCGAAAACTATTATGAGTTTTTCCGGTTTTTCGAAAGAATTAAAAACAAGGAATTAAAAAAATATGAAGAATTCGGTGTATTGAAATTCACCGGTAATTATGGCAACGACCTCATGGACGAGGTACACAGGTACGGATTTATTGGAGAAATTCTGGGTCTGGCAGAAGATTTTGATATCATTCATGCCCACGACTGGCTAACATTTTATGCCGGAGTAGCTGCTAAAAATGCCAGCGGGAAACCTCTGGTGGTTCATGTTCATGCCACAGAATTCGATCGCAGCGGTGAAAACATCAATCACGAACTGTACAATATCGAAAAATTTGGAATGGACAATGCTGATAAAATCATTGCCGTTTCACATTTTACCAAAAACATTCTGATAAATCGCTACCACCAGCCCCCTGAAAAAATTGAAGTAGTTCATAATGCGGTTTCCAAAGAAACCCGTATTCAAAAATTCCATATTAAAAAGAATGTAAAAGAAAAAATCATATTGTTTTTGGGCCGGATTACCATGCAAAAAGGACCTGATTATTTTCTGGAAGCAGCCAAAATCGTTTATGACAAAATCAAGAATGTAAGGTTTGTAATGGCAGGAAGCGGAGATATGCTCCCAAGAATGATAAACCGGATGGCTGAATACCGTATGATTGACCGTTTTCATTTCACAGGTTTTCTTAGCGGTACCGATGTCGAAAGGATGTATGCCATCAGCGACTTATACGTTATGCCTTCTATTTCAGAACCTTTTGGTATTTCCCCTTTTGAAGCCATTGTACACGGGGTTCCGGTTATTATCTCCAGGCAATCTGGCGTGGCGGAAGTATTATTAAATGCCCCTAAAGTG
>CAYNBC010000014.1:8214-14509 GCA_964395255.1 uncultured Sphingobacteriales bacterium
AAAAAATAAAGGGAAATGAAAGGACCAATGGATTTCCCAAAACGGCAAAAAAAATTAGCAGAACTTATGATTCTTCTGATAACCAACGAGGATTATGCCCGCGAGATTACAAACCTTGTTTCGAAAGAATTAAAAAATGTTCACTGGGATACCGCTGGACTTAAAATCAAAAATATTTATCAATCATTACTAAACTGAACCATAATCATGATTTCCGTAGTTTTTTATTTTCAGGTTCATCAACCTTTTCGTTTAAGAAAAGATTACAGGTTTTTTGATATTGGTGTCAATCATTTCTACGAAGATGAAAAAGCCAATAGAGAAATTTTAAATAAGGTGGCTGAAAAGAATTATTTGCCCATGAATGAGCTTTTGCTCAAACTCATTCAAAAATATAATGGGGATTTCAAAATCAGCTTTTCCATTTCGGGAGTAGCTCTCGAGCAATTTGAACTTTACAACCCTGCCGTTCTTGAAAGTTTTCAAAAACTGGCTGCAACTGGTTGTGTTGAATTTATCAATGAAACCTATTACCATTCTCTGGCTTTTTTGTTCTCTAAAAAAGAATTTCGTGAACAGGTCAGGCTACATAAGAAAAAGGTTAAAGAATTGTTCGGACAAACTCCTACTACTTTTCGTAATACCGAACTTATATATCATTCAGACCTGGCTGTAGAAATAGAAAAAATGGGTTATAAAACCATACTTACCGAAGGTGCCAATCAAATATTGGGTTGGCGGAGCCCCAATTTTCTTTACCAGCCTGACACGACCTATAAATTAAATTTACTTCTTAAAAATTACAAACTCTCTGACGATATTGCATTCCGTTTTAGCAACCGTGCATGGGAAGAATGGCCACTGACAGCAGAAAAATTTGCCTCATGGGTTCATAAGGTAAAAGGAAATGGAGAAGTCATCAATCTTTTCATGGATTACGAAACATTCGGTGAGCATCAATGGGCAGATACAGGTATTTTCCAGTTTATGGAAGCATTGCCGGAGCATATACTGAAAGACCCTGAATTTCAATTCCTGACTCCTGCCGAAGTGAGCAAACATTACACGCCTCTGGCCAAAATCAGTGTACCTTTTTATATTTCCTGGGCAGATATTGAACGTGACCTTACAGCCTGGCTGGGGAATCATTTGCAGGATTCAGCTATAGAAAAAATTTACGAACTCGAAAATGCCGTAAAGAAAACAAAAGATCCGCAACTCATTCATACCTGGAGAAAACTACTCACTTCTGACCATTTTTATTACATGTGCACCAAATGGTTTTCGGATGGGGATGTTCATAAATACTTTAATCCTTACTCCACTCCTTACGATGCTTTTGTGATTTATTGCAATGTCATGAACGATTTGATTGAAGTACTTAAAGAAAGGGGCGTTTATTCATCCTGAAATCAAAACAATATGAAAAATCAGGTGCTCATAGAAGTATCATGGGAGGTTTGTAATCTGGTTGGTGGCATCTATACTGTTCTGAGCAGTAAAGCTTATGAAGGTGTTAAAAATTTCGGTGATAACTATATACTTATAGGACCTTTAAAGGAAAATCAAAAAGATTTTAAGGAAACCAATGATGCTGTTACAGTAAAAATCAGAAATCATCTTTATCAAAATAATTTTCAGGCTAAAGTGGGTAGATGGAACATTCCCGGAGAACCTGTTACAATTCTATTGAAAATCAACAATTACCATCAGAAAAATGAAATCCTGTACTGGTTATGGGAACAATTTCAGGTAGATTCACTAGGTGCCGGATGGGATTATGAAGAACCCGTTCTATTTGGTATTCAGGCAGGAAGGGTCGTAGAGGCTTTATATCATTTGTTTGAAAACGAAAATATTATTTCACATTTTCACGAATGGATGACAGGCAGTGGTTTGCTCTATCTGAAAAAAAATGCTCCTGAAATAAAAACCGTTTTTACCACACATGCTACCGTACTGGGCCGATCCCTGGCAGGAAACGGTTATGATTTGTATAACATGCTGGAGCAAATCAATCCCGACTCTTCTGCGGAATTGCTTCAGGTAAAACAAAAACACCAGCTGGAAAAAACCATTTCCCTCCAGGCTGATGTTTTTACTACTGTCAGCCAGATAACTGCCCTGGAAGCAGAGTATTTTTTCCGGAGAAAAGCTGTCATCACTCCCAATGGATTTAACACATCTGTTTCATTGAAGGATGCCGGAAAATCAAAAAAATTCCTTGTTGAATTTGCCGCTTCTTTTGCAGAGACAGAACTGAATGAACAAAACTGTGTTCTTATTGGCACTTCAGGACGATATGAATTCAGGAATAAAGGAATTGACATCCTTTTGGAAGCCTTAGCCGAAGTCAATAAACAAAATGCAAATTCTTCTTCATCTTATATAGTGGCCTATTTATTTATTGCAGCCAGTAAATCCAATACCTCATCACATGGATTCAGGCATTCTATTTTAACTCATGATGTTATCAATCCAGATACAGACCCGATTCTGCAAAAATGCAGGGAATTGCATCTCACCAACGATAAAAATCAACGGGTAAAAATCATTTTTGTTCCTGTTTATCTTGATGGAAGTGACGAAAAATTTCCATTTACATACTACCAGCTGTTGCAGGGACTTGATTTAACTTTATTCCCATCTTTTTACGAACCCTGGGGGTATACACCTCTTGAGAGTATTGCATATGGAATTCCCACCGTTACATCCGACTTATCCGGTTTTGGACAATGGGTAAATACCCGTTTTAAAAATCATCCTGGTGTTAATATTGTAAAAAGATATAAAAAAGACGATAGGCAGGCTATCCGCGAATTGGCCGAAGTTATTTCGAAACATATCCTGCCCGACCATTTTCCAGATAAAAAAGAAATTCTTTCTTTTGCCGCTAACTTCAGCTGGGAAAAATTTTATAATTATTATCTGGAAGTTTATCAAAAACTTATCGAAATGTCTACAACCCGAGAAGCTAAAAACGCTAAAAAAATGAATGAAAATTTTATCGAAATAAAAGCCAGCGAAAGCTCAAAACCAAGATTCAGGTCATTTGCAGTCAGAAATGTTATCCCTGAAAAATTAATACGATTGCGGGAATTGGCTTACAATCTATGGTGGTCATGGAATCCAGAAGCTTATCAATTATTTAATCAGCTCAATCCTGTTCTTATGGAACAAACAAACAACAACCCTGTTGCACTGCTGGAAAACTTGCCTCCTGATACGCTGGAAGAAATGGCTCATCAGCAACCATACCTGATGCATTACGAATCGGTGATGAAGAAGTTCGATCAATACATGGGAGATAAAAAACCTAAAATAGCATTAAGTAAGCTTATCAGTCAACAATCGCCCATTGTATATCTCAGTATGGAATATGGATTTCATGAATCATTGCCCATATATTCAGGTGGCCTTGGCGTTTTATCAGGAGACCATATCAAATCTTCTTCGGATTTGAATATACCTCTTATTGGTATCGGGCTGTTATACCGAAAAGGGTATTTCAAACAGGAAATTAAAGCTAATGGTCAACAGATTGACCATGATGTAAACAACGATTTTAGCCTGCTTCCTATCACAGAAGTACTGATTGATGACAAACCCCTTGAAATTGTAGTTCAACTTGCAGGTAGAAATGTGTTTGCCAAGGTCTGGAAAGTTCAGGTTGGTAAAGTTCCGGTTTATCTATTTGATACTGATTTAATTAAAAATTCACCTTCAGATAGGGAAATTACCGGACGTCTTTATGGCGGAGGAAAAATCAAACGCATTGAACAGGAAATTTTACTGGGTATCGGTGGTATACGCCTTTTAAAAGCATTAAATATCAAACCCTCTGTATTTCACATGAACGAAGGTCATTCTGCATTTCTGATTGTGGAAAGGATTATCGACCTTATGCGAGAAGAAAAAATCAGTTTCGAAGTGGCCAGAGAAGTTGTTAAAGCCGGAAATGTATTTACTACCCATACGCCAGTTCCTGCAGGGAATGAAACTTTTAACATGCAACTCATTGTCAATTATTTCAAAAATTATATTGAAGAGAATGGAATAAGCTGGGAACAGTTTTTATCCCTCACAGAACGTACACCCCAACAAACCCATGATTTTGAAATGACTGTGCTGGCATTGAAAAATTCCAATTATAGAAACGGAGTCAGTAAATTACATGGAATCGTTTCGAGAAATATGTGGGCAAAGCTCTGGGAAAGCTTACCAGTTGAAGAAATACCCATAAAACATGTTACCAATGGTGTTCATGCCGGGACATGGTTACATGCCGAAATAAAAAAACTCTATGTTAAATACGGTATTATCGACCTGGAAAGCAGCCTCATAAAAAAGAATGGTATAAACAAAATAGACAGCATTTCAGATAAAGATTTGTGGACTACGCATCAATCTCTGAAAACCCGTTTTTTAAATTATACAAAAGAAAGATTAACAGCATGGTACGAACGAGAAGGATTTTCACACAATTTTATCAACCAAACTCTTTCACTTCTGAGAAATGATGTATTGACCATAGGCTTTGCCCGTAGATTTGCCACTTATAAAAGGGCTACACTGATATTTCAAAATCCGGACAGATTAAAAAGGATACTTTTAAACAAAGAATACCCTGTACAAATTATTTTTGCCGGAAAGGCTCATCCCAACGACACGGAAGGCCAACAATTGATACAACAGATTATTAATTGGGCGAAAGATGAAAATCTGGCAGGAAAAATTGTGTTCCTGGAAGATTATGATGTGCGTCTTGCAAGAAAAATGGTCGCCAGTGTAGATGTCTGGTTAAACAATCCACTTCGGCCTCATGAAGCCTCCGGAACCTCAGGTATGAAAACAGCCATCAACGGTGTTTTGAACTTTAGCATTCTTGACGGCTGGTGGGACGAAGCTTTTGACCCCTCTATCGGCTGGGCCATTGGAAATCGTCAGAAAGTTGAAAATATCGAAATTCAAAATCAATTAGATACTGAATCCCTTTATGATACACTGGAAAACAAAATCATTCCTTTGTATTACCGTAAAAACCCTTCCGGGATACCTGTACAATGGGTCAACATGATGAAAAACTCCATGAAAGAAGTACTTTTCCAGTTTAATACTCACAGGATGCTGAAAGATTATTCAAACGATGCTTACAACACGGCAGCTGAAGAAAGTGCACGGGTCATAAAAGACAACTATTCCCTGGCTATACAACTTAACCAATGGAAAAGCAAAATCAACCAGAACTGGTCTTCCGTTCATATCAAACAGGTACTTTTTAATGAAAATGCTCTGCATGATTTAAACCTGAACCAATCTTTTAAAATATCGGTTTTTATTGATAAAGGAGCTTTATCTTCCAACGACCTCACAGCCCAGTTGATTTTGCTAAAAGACACTCATTCTTTTTCCAGAAATGCAAACGATGAAAAATGGTTTTTTGATGAAGATTTGAAAATCATCAACATGCAAAAGGTGCAGGAAAAGGAAAATATAATTGAATATTTTCTGGAATATAAAGCCACTGAAGCCGGAAAATACAATTACGGAATCCGGATTGTACCAGCTTTTGACGGTCAACCTATGCCATATGAACTCAATCTTGTACGATGGTTTTAGAGTCAGGGTGTGCTTACCGACACAGGTAAAATCTTTCCCTGAAAATAATAATGTCCTTTCAGGCAAAACCAGCTAATAAATTCAGCCATTTCTTCGGGTGTTAAAGGTGCTTTATAGCCCGGAAAAGCTTCTTCCAACATTTCGGTCTGAACGGCACCCAGTGCCAGTGCATTAATTCTGATATGACTTTCTTTCCATTCTTCAGCCAGTAATTCAGTTAGATTATTCAAAGCAGATTTCATGGAACTGTAAGCTGCAAGTCCCGGGAATTTTAGGCTTCCCTGAACACCACCCATACTGCTAATGTTAACGATATGAGGATGGTCTGTTTTTTTCAAATAAGGCAAAAGAGCTTTGATTAAAAATACAGGTCCCAGAAGGTTAACCCTGAAAGTTTTCTCCCAATCATTCAGGCTTATTTCATGAAAAGATTCCCTCACCAGATAGCCTGCATTGTTTACCAGAATATCCAGTTTATCAAAGGGCCACTTTATCTTATTTATTTCCTCCACTTCCTCCAGATTCATCTGGATAGGAATAATATTCTGGTAGTATGATGACCGTTTTAGTTCATTAAGTTTGTTAATATTCCGGGACAGGACAAATATCTTATGTTCTTTATTTTCAGATAATTTGAGACTCAATGCTTTTCCGATGCCACGGCTTGCTCCTGTAA
>CAYNBC010000015.1:0-11590 GCA_964395255.1 uncultured Sphingobacteriales bacterium
CGAATAACCTGATTGACATGTTGAGCACGCAACGGATAAAAAATCGAGAATAAGAAAAATCCCAATAAAAAGACCGCTTTCATTTTTTTCTGTTAAAGTTAAGCCAATCCAACCAGGATACTTTTTTTAACGGCAAAATAAATTCCAGACAAAGAAAGAAAAGGGCCAACCCAAGAAAAATCTGATATTTACTGTTGTAATCTGTAACTACACGGGTATCAATCTCCTTCTTTTCCTGCCTTTCTATTTGTTTTACCAGTTCTTTGATGGTGTTTTCCGAACTTGAAAGCCGGAAATATTTCCCACCGCCTTCAAGAGCTATTTGCTGAAGCATATTCTCATTCATTCGTGTTAAAATAATCTGGTCATTTTTATCTCTTCTGTAGTCAATAATTCTATTACCACGATAAACCGGTATGGGAGCACCTTTTACCGTACCTACCCCAATGGTGTGGATAATAGTTCCTTTTTTTCTGGAATTTCGAGCTTCTTCAATAGCATTTCCTTCATGGTTTTCTCCATCCGAAAAAATGACCAGTGTTTTGTATTTTTTTTCACCCTGCTCAAATAATTGTTCTGCCATTTGAATGGCTTCTCCGATAGCTGTACCCTGAGTTGGAACAAGGGAAGGTGAAACATTGGATATAAACATTTTGGCTGCTGCATAATCAATGGTAAGTGGCATTTGAACATATGCCCGGCCTGCAAATATGATTAATCCTATCCTGTCGTTAGACAAATTATCTATTAGCCTGTAAATGAGCTGCTTGGTTTTTTCGAGCCGGTTAGGTACCACATCTTCAGCCAGCATACTGTTAGAAACATCCAGAGCAATTACCAGGTCAACACCTTCTCTTTTTACCTTTTCCATGCTGGCTCCAAATTGTAAATTGGCAAGTGAAAGAATCAATAAAGCAATGCTCAATAACACAAGCAAATTTTTCCATCTTTCAAAAGGTAAAAATTTATCTTTAAATAGTTTGTTCAGGAGTTCAATATCGCCTGCCGATTTGAGTTTTCTTTTTTTCTGAATAGCCGCCAATATCCACAGTAATATCAGTGGTAATAATATCAGCAACCCCCACAAATATTCCTTATGTTCAAATCTTACAAGTTCCATGTCATGGATAAGTTTTTAAAACCGTCATTCGTAAGGTGTAGTCCAGCACAATCAGGATTAAAGCCAGGAAAACAAAAGGTGCATATTTATCCCTGTATCTTTTCAGAGACATTATCTGGATTTTGGTTTTTTCAAGCCGGTCTATTTCATGGTAAATTTCTCTGAGTTTGTTTTCATCAGTAGCACGGAAATATTGGCCACCCGTAATAGAACTGATGGATTTCAGTAAATTTTCGTCAATCCTTACAGGCATGTTTTGAAATTGAATTCCAAATGGTGTTTGAACAGGATAAGGTGCCGTACCAATAGAACCGACACCCACTGTATAGACGCGGATATTAAAAGTTTTAGCCATTTCAGCAGCAGTTTCCGGATCTATAAAGCCTGCATTGTTTTCACCGTCTGTTAATAAAATAATGACTTTGCTTTTGGCTTCACTTTTTTTAAGGCGATCAACAGCATTGGCAAGACCAAGCCCGATGGCAGTGCCATCTTCTATCATTCCGCTTTTTATTTTTTTAATCAATTCGGTTAATACTTGATGGTCGGTAGTTATAGGGCACTGGGTAAAGCTTTCACCTGAAAAAACCACTAGGCCAATTCTGTCGTTTGGCCTGTCATTGATAAAATCAATGGCAACATTTTTAGCTGCTTCCAGACGGTTGGGCTGAAAATCCCTGGCCAGCATACTGCTCGAAATATCAAGAGCTATCACAATATCAATACCCTCAGAAGAAATTTTTTCTTTACTGAGCATGGTTTGAGGTCTGGCAAGTGCTATGATTATTAATGCCAGGGCAAGCATTTTCAGGCCAAACATCACATGACGCAAAGCACTCTTCCACGAAGTTTCCAGCGATTTGAAAGGTATGATGGATGAAATTACCAGGGAAGGATAATCCTTATTTTTCTTCCAGATGTACCATCCTACAAAAAGAGGAATCAATAGCAGTAAAAACAGATATTGAGGATTTTTAAATATGTAAGGTTCTTGCCAGAACATAAGCATTTAGCTGTCTTCTATCCGGCAAATTTCATGACAAATAAAAGATATTCATAAGGTCATTACGGGTTGAAAGCTGTAGCTTGCACTTTGTTTTTTTGTTATTTTTTTTACTTCCAGATGGCTTAAAACGACCCCTCAAAACATTATATTTATTCAACCCTGTTTTTCTTTTATATTGAAATAAAAACCATTTCAACCAATAATAAATCTGTTTTCAGATTCAAAAATTATATAAAAATTAAGAAAAGCTGTTAAAAAGTGTTAAGCCATATTCAGAGGGCTGACAAAATATCAAAATATGACCTGAATGATATCATTGAAAATGGTAAAAATAATCAAGCCAAAAATTATGATGATTCCAATGGTCTGAATGACTTCCATGGTTTTTGTGCTCAAGGGTTTACCACTTATCATTTCGATAAATATCGTAATCACATGACCGCCATCCAGTGCAGGAATGGGAAGCAAATTCATAAATGCCAGCACCAGAGATAATAATCCGGTAATGGTCCAGAAATTTATCCATATCCACTCACCACCGTAAATGGTGGCTATTCCAACGGGTCCTTTCAAGGCTTTTCGCGGATCTACGTCTCCCCTGAACAGGCTGATAAAACCGAGTGTATTTTCTTTCAATAAATTCCATGCTTTGCTGTTACCATACCGGAGTGCCTGTGCCAGATTGTATCGAACATATTTAATTACTCTTTCGTCTTCTGCATAAAAGCCAATTTTTCCCTTTTCATTTACAGGAACATCATTCAAAGTGAGCAGTTTGTCATTGCGTTTTATGGTTAAATCGATGTTCTTATTCCGGTAATTGTTTGCTCGCTGCACAAATTCCCAGTAATAACGAACAGTTGTATCATTGATAGCCACAATACGGTCACCATCTCTCAGGCCGGATTTATAGGCAGTAGAATTTTTAGGTACTTTTTTTACTTTAAATGAATAGGCAGGCTGAATTATCTGGTCAACGCCCAGGTCAGCTATTTCATTCAAAAAATTATCGGGAGTATAAAAAGTTACCAGCTTTCCATTTCTCTGGACTGTTATTTCAGCATGATTCTGCAAGAGCAACTTATAGCTAAACAAATCCTGGAATTTTTCAAGGTCACTGTATTTAACTCCATTCACAGAAATCAAAGTATCTCCAGTTTGAAAACCCATTTTTTTGCCATAATCCATGGCAACAATAGCCGGATCATTTTGATTGACAGGTATGTACTGTTCACCATAGTGAAACAGAATAAATGAAAATATCAAAATCCCCAGAATCAGATTCATAACAACACCAGCTACCATGACAATAAGTCTTTGCCAGGCAGGTTTTGAACGAAATTCCCATGGCTGGGGAGGTTGTTCCAGTTGTTTTTTATCCATGGATTCATCAATCATTCCGGCAATTTTTACATAGCCTCCCAGTGGAAACCAGCCTATACCATATTCGGTATGACCTTTTTTAAAACTGAACAACTTCTTTTTACCAAAATCGAAAAAAATAAAAAATTTATCAACCCTCATCCCAAAAGCACGGGCTGCCAGAAAATGCCCGAATTCATGTATCGCTACCAGGATGGATAATCCCAGAAGCAACTGTCCTATCATGGTTAATGTTTGCATAGCTTACTTCATCAATGTTTTAGCAAAATTCCTTGTTTCCCTGTCTGTCTGGATAATATCATTTAAATCAGGATTTTTAATAAAAGTCATTTTTTCCATGCAAAGTTGATTAATTTTATAAATATCATTAAAGTTAATTTTACCCGAAAGAAATGCACCCACGGCAATTTCATTGCCAGCATTTAAAATACAGGGCATATTTCCTCCATCACGGGCAGCCTGTATGGCAAGGTTAAAATTTGGAAATTTTTCAAAATCAGGAGGATAAAAATTCCATTGTTGCAAATCGCTTATTTTTACACGAGGAATTTTAAGTGGCCATCTTTCAGGATAAGAAAAGGCATATTGGATGGGAATTTTCATATCCGGGCTGCTTAACAATGCTTTTAAGGAACTGTCTTTAAAGTAAACCATAGCATGAACAATGGCTTCAGGGTGAATCCAGACTTCAATATTTTCGGGAGCTAAATCAAACAAGTGCATGATTTCAATAACCTCAAATCCTTTATTGATTAATGTCGCTGAATCCACTGAAATTTTTTCACCCATTTTCCAGCGTGGATGTTGAATGGCCTTCTCAATCGAAATTTCATGAAATTCACTTTCAGGTAAATGCAGAAAAGGCCCACCTGAAGCTGTAAGAATTACTTTTTCGATTTCATTATTCCATTCACCAGACATACATTGGAATAATGCTGACAATTCGGAATCAACAGGAACTAAAACAGCTTTTGATTTTTTATATTGTGACATAAGAATTGAGCCTGCAGCTACAAGAGATTCTTTGTTAGCCAGGGCGATACGCTTGTTACATTCCAGAGCTTTTAGGGTTAATGCCAATCCTTCAAATCCCATAATAGCATTCATAACAATGTCAATATCATCGGAACAAACTGACTGGGCAAGAGAGTCTTTGCCTGTAAATACTTTTATCCCATGAGGAAAAAGTGTATCGTTGACATCATTATAATATTTTTCATCGGTAATAATTACAGTATCGGGTTTGAATTTTAGTGCCTGTTCAATAAGTTCCTGATAACTGCTGCGGGCAGATAACAAGGAAACAAAAAATTTATCCGAATGGAGGGAAACAACCTCCAGAGCTTGCTTTCCAATAGAGCCGGTAGAACCATAAACTGCTACTCCTGACTTCTTCACAACCGGTTTTATTTTTTTATCGGCAGCAAAGGTAATCAAAACATTTAGTTTGCTTTATATTTAAATCTGAAAAGCATAACGACATAACTTCAGCAAGTCAAATGGCTTAATTAACCTAACTTTGCAAATTGAATGGGTTCTATACATATGCTTAAATAAGACGGGTTTACAATGAAAAGTTCATTTTTAACAAAATTTATTTACGACCTGGGTATCCTGGGGTTAGGATTGTTAATTATCCATGTATTTACAGGAACCGGTGAAATCGAAACCAATGATTACACCAGAGACTTTCAAGCTCATTATGGCATTTATGCTCTCGATATTCCAGAAGGGCTTGAGTTTGCAGGGGAAAAAGTTCCCTTAAATAAAGATGATGTCAGGGAAAGACTGGACCGTGAATTACTGGTAAATACTTACTGGCAATCCAATACTTTGCTTTTTTTTAAAAGAGCAAACCGGTGGTTTCCGGTTATTGAACCCATACTTAAGAAGCATGGAATTCCCGATGATTTTAAATATTTAACACTGGTAGAAAGCGGATTGCTCCATGTAATATCACCTTCAGGGGCAACAGGCTACTGGCAGTTTATGAAAAATACGGCTAAAGAATATGGTCTTGAAATTACAGATGAAGTAGATCAGCGATATGATATTTATCTGTCTACCGAAGCAGCATGCCGTTTTTTCAAAAATGCGTATGAAGAGCTGGGAGACTGGACTCTTGCTGCAGCATCGTATAACATTGGAATTTCAGGCCTTCGTTGGCATCTTGAACAGCAGGATGTTACTTCCTTTTATGACCTTTACCTGAATACCGAAACCAGCCGTTATGTTTTTCGCGCCATTGCTATTAAAGAAATTCTAACTCATCCCGAAAAATATGGATTTCATTTTGAGACCCGCCACCTTTACCAGCCCTATTCCGTTAAAGAAATCGTAGTGGATAGTACGATTGATAACCTGACACACTTTGCTCAAAGCCATGGTATCACTTATAAAGAATTAAAAATTTTAAATCCATGGCTTCGTTCGCATCGCCTTACCGTTAAATCAGGTAAGAAGTATGTAATACGCTTGCCTTTGAAGTCTTCCGGTCAACCCATCAACATTTTTACATACTCAGCAAATGAACCAAAAACTTCTTCGAAAAAGGTCAAGGAAGAGAAAATCATTTACACAGTTAAGCCCAAAGATAATCTGCATAAAATTGCAAGATATTTTGATGTATCTGTTGAAGACCTGGTCAAATGGAATAAATTGACAGATACCAAGCTCCTGAAAGGCCAGCAATTAATCATCTATAAGTAAAAGGCTTTTAATCCCATGTCAAAAACGAACAAGATATTTATCCATGTAGAAGGGGCAAGAGAACACAACCTGAAAAGTATAAATCTGGATATCCCACGAAACAAACTGGTAGTTATTACAGGATTGAGCGGAAGTGGTAAATCAAGTCTGGCGTTTGATACGCTTTATGCCGAGGGGCAGAGAAGGTATATGGAAACCTTTTCTTCTTATGTAAGGCAATACATGGGAGAATTAAAGCGCCCCGATGTGGATAAAATCACAGGTTTAAGTCCGGTAATCAGTATTGAACAAAAATCCGTCAGCCATAATCCCAGGTCAACAGTGGGTACAGTGACCGAAATTTATGATTTTCTTCGTCTTTTGTATGCCCGGGTATCCGATGCTTATTCCTACCTGACTGGAAATAAAATGGTCAGGCACACCGAAGAACAGCTTATCGAAATTATCTTCTCAAAATTCAAACAGCAAAAAATTGACATTTATGCTCCCATCGTAAAAGGCCGTAAAGGGCATTACAAAGAGTTGTTAGAAAAATATCGAAAAAAAGGATTTATGAAAGCCCGGGTTGATGGAGAAATCATAACACTTGAACCGGGATTAAGCCTTTCCCGTTACAAAATTCATGATATTGAAATTTTAATCGACCGTCTTGAAGTCACGGAGAAAAATAAAACCAGGTTGAAACAAAGCATCCGGCTGGCTTTAAAAGAAGGAGACGACTCTCTTCTGGTGATAGAAAACCAGAATGGAGCAAAAAACTATTATTCCAAAAATTTAATGGACCCCGAAACCGGCCTTTCCTATCCAGAGCCCAATCCCAATACATTTTCGTTCAATTCACCTTATGGGGCCTGCCCTTCTTGCAACGGACTGGGAACCGAATATCAGATTGATCCATCAACACTTATCATCAACCCTGAAAAAAGTATTAAAGAAGGTGGAATACTTATCCTTGACCCTCGAAAGGAATCATGGATTGCTGGAATTTTAAGAGCCATTGCTCTGAAATTCAATACTTCCCTTGACACACCTGTGAAGAATCTGCCTGAAAAAATGTTGAACACAATTTTTTACGGTAGTTCAGAACCTCTTTTGGTTGTTACGCCATTTATCGAATACGAAACCCGATTTGAAGGGCTGGTTAAAAAATATAAATCTTATCTTGAAGAAGGTGACAGAACTTATCCGCTCGAAGTTCTTAAAGAATTTATTCCTCTGGTCAAATGTCAGGAATGTCAGGGATACCGTTTAAAAAAAGAGTCGTACCAGTTTAAAATTCTGGGAAAACATATTGGTGAACTTGCTGATATGCAGCTGGATAAGTTCTACCGATGGATAAAAAAAGTACCTCAAAACCTGGAAGGACACAAACAAATTATTGCCGAAGAGCTGGTCCGGGAAATCAGTATCAGAACCCAATTTTTACTGGATATTGGTTTAAACTATCTGTCCTTGAACCGGCCTGTAAGAACATTGTCCGGAGGAGAATCCCAGCGGATACGGCTGGCAACACAAATAGGTTCCCGCCTTGTAAATGTGGCTTATATCATTGACGAGCCCAGTATTGGTCTGCATCAGAGAGATAATCACCGTCTCATTCATTCTCTGAAAAAACTCTCCCGGTTGGGAAATAGCGTCATTGTGGTAGAACATGACCGCGAAATGATGATGGAAGCTGATTATCTTGTGGACCTGGGACCGGGAGCCGGCAATAACGGTGGTAAAGTATGCTTTGCCGGTACTCTTGACCAGATAAATGGTCAAAGTTCATTAACCACAGATTACCTTACCGGGAAAAAAACCATTCCTGTTCCAGGAAAAAGGAGACCCGGAAATGGAAAGTTTATAAAGCTCACAGGTGCTACCGGACATAATCTTAAAAACATTACTCTCACCATTCCTTTAGGAAAACTCATTTGTGTTACAGGAGTTTCAGGTTCAGGCAAATCTTCATTAATCAACGAAACACTGTATCCTATCATCCGGAAGCATTTTTACCGGTCCAAGGAAAATCCTCTTCCTTACAAAGAAATTATAGGACTTGAAAACATTGACAAAGTCATAGAAATTGACCAATCACCCATAGGAAGGACACCCCGTTCTAATCCGGCCACTTATTCCGGTCTGTTTACTCAAATCAGAAATTTATTCAGTCAGTTGCCCGAAGCCAGAATCAGGGGATTTAAGCCCGGTAGATTTTCGTTTAATGTCAAAGGCGGGCGATGCGAGGAATGCCAGGGGGCTGGCATCAAAACCATTGAAATGAACTTTCTGCCCAATGTTTATATTACATGCCCTTCCTGCCAGGGAAAAAGATACAACAGGGAAACCCTTGAAGTCAGATACAGAGGTAAATCTATTAACGATGTTCTCAACATGACAGTGAATGAAGCCCTTGAGTTTTTTGAAAACATTCCACAGATAAAAAGAAAGGTCAAAGCATTTTACGATGTAGGAATGGGATATGTAGCTCTGGGTCAATCATCCACAACACTGAGCGGTGGTGAAGCCCAGAGAGTCAAGCTCGCCACCGAACTTTCCAAAAGAGACACCGGCAATACCCTTTTTATTCTTGACGAACCCACAACAGGTTTACATTTCGAGGATATTAAAATGCTTATGAATGTGCTTAATAAATTTGTCGACAAAGGAAATACGGTTTTGATTATTGAACACAACCTGGATGTTATTAAGCAAGCCGATCATATCATTGATATGGGTCCTGAAGGAGGAGCTCGGGGTGGGAAAATTATTTTTGAAGGCACACCGGAAGAACTGGTGAGTTATGGAAAAACTTTTACTGCTCAATTTTTAAAAAATGAACTGAAATGAAAAATATCCAATCCACAATTACACTGAACAATGGCGTACAAATACCCCGTTTTGGGCTGGGAGTATTTATGGCTAGCGATGGTGAAGAAGTCGAGAACGCAGTTGATATTGCCCTCAAAGCGGGTTACAGATTGATTGACACAGCTGCTATTTACGGCAATGAACGAGGCGTGGGCAAAGCCATAAAAAATAGTGGTTTACCCAGAAAAGATATATTTATAACCACCAAATTATGGAACTCTGACCAGGGTTATGACAGCACCCTGAGAGCTTTCGAAAAAAGTCTTTCACGATTGGATACCGACTATGTTGACCTGTATTTGATTCATTGGCCTGTTAAGGGCAAATACCTGCAAACCTGGAAAGCCTTTGAAAAACTTTATGAACAAAAACTTGTCAGGGCTATTGGAGTCAGCAACTTTCTTGTTCATCACCTGAAAAATCTTTTATCAGCTTGCCATATACCCCCCACTGTCGATCAGATTGAATTTCATCCTTACCTTCAACAACCTTCTTTAATAGAATATTGTTTTGAAAATAAAATCATTCCTGAAGCATGGAGACCCATTGTCAAAGGAAAAGTAAACGATGATCCCGTTTTGATTCAAATAGCTCAAAAATATCATAAATCCCCTGTTCAGCTTGTTCTGCGCTGGGAAATTCAAAAAGGGCTTATTACCATTCCTAAATCCGTGCATGAAGACAGAATTAAACACAATGCCGACATTTTTGATTTCGAAATTGATGAAACCGATATGAAAAAAATCGATGCGCTCGATAAAAACAAAAGATTCGGACCTGATCCTGATAACTTTAACTTTTAATGCAGAACATGAAACTCTTAATTTTTTATACCGAACGCTTTGCTTATGAAACCGCCAGTAAATCTGGCCATATAACAGAAGAGTTAAACCAGAAAGCTGAGTTTTTAGATTGCATTACAGCCTTTATTCATGTTGAAGAAAAAGACATGGAGCATCCTAAAAAAAGTGAAGACAATCTGGTAAAAAATCTTAAATGGGCAGCCCGAAAAAACAACACAAAAAAAATACTGCTTCACAGTTTCAGTCATCTTTCCGAAAGCAAAGCATCTCCTGATTTTACAAAAGAACTGCTGGATAAAGTAGAAAAAAGATTAAACAACAGTAATTATGAGGCCAGTCAAACTCCATTTGGTTATTTTCTAAATCTGGAGTTTAAAGCACCGGGTTATTCGCTTGCACGTATTTTTAAAGATATATGATAAGTCATGCTCAATGACATTCAAAAAGCGGCAAAGTTGTTAATACAAGCCAGGCATGCTATTGCTTTTACAGGAGCCGGTATTTCGGTAGAAAGTGGTATCCCACCTTTCCGGGGAGAAAAAGGCATCTGGAACAAATATGACCCCCAGTTTCTTGAAATTCATTATTTTTTTTCACACCCTCAAAAATCCTGGGAGGTAATTCTTGAGATTTTTTATACGCATTTTGAGCAATCAAAACCCAATCCTGCACATCTCATACTGGCCGAGCTGGAAAAAAGAGGAATTATAAAAGCACTCATAACCCAGAATATCGACAACCTTCATCAGGAAGCAGGGAGTCAAAAGGTTATTGAATTTCATGGAAATTCAAAAAAGATTATTTGTGTGAATTGTGGAAAGACATTCACTACGGAAGTATTAAATCATTCCGGCTTCCCATGGTGTCCTGAGTGCAAGGGTCTTCTCAAACCTGATTTTGTATTTTTTGGTGAACAAATTCCAGCACAGGCGCTGACTGATTCCTTTGCTCATGCAAAGCAAGCGGATGTTGTACTTGTAATTGGCTCAACAGGAGAAGTATTTCCGGCAGCCCAGGTCCCCATTGAAGTACACCGCAACAAGGGAAAAGTTATAGAAGTTAACCCTGGAACCTCAAACTTCACCTATCAGATAACCGACATTTTCCTGAAAGGAAAAGCTGGCGAAATCATGCCAATCCTGTTTGATGAAATAAATGCTCAGATGGATTTAACATAACAACGAGCCCTCTTGTGCTGGCGATACTCCAGTTTGTTCCAGAGGTTTTGAACGGAAAGATTATTTTCCAGCTCCCTTGTAGTTTCGATAAACCTGATGCCATTTTTCAGAATGGATTTTCCAATATCCCTGAATATCAGCGCATTTACACCTTTTTCACGATATTCAGAATCGATAGCAATTAACAAAGTATCAATGGTGTCGTTTTTCCTGAGCGCCCTTAAAATATGAATGAATCCCAGAGGAAATAATTTGCCTCTGGCTTTCTGGAAAGCTGTCGATAATGAAGGCAGGCAAACCCCGAACCCTATAACTTTATCCTGGCTGTTTTTTACAACGGATATATAATCTAATTGCAGCAAGGGATAAAACTTTTCTACCATTTTGACAAAATAACCAGGAGATATTTCGGTAAAAGCAAATAAATGGGAATACTCTTTATTCAACAGTTTTATCACCGGCTCAACATATTGAAGAATATCTTTTTTGGAAGTAAATTGAATGGAATGAATATCATATCGTTTTTCTACAAAATCAG
>CAYNBC010000015.1:11600-14288 GCA_964395255.1 uncultured Sphingobacteriales bacterium
ATCAGCTACTTTAAAATATTTTTCTGGTATTTCGTCCGGTACGGTAATTCTGTATTCAAGCCAGTCAACTTCTTTTTCAAACCCACTGCTTTCAAAATAAGTTTTATAATAGGGTGCATTGTATCTCGAAAAAGCAGTGGGAATTTCTTCAAAACCTTCAATCAGCACTCCTGAAGGGTCGAAAGAAGTAAAACCCAGAGGGCCATGAATCTTTTCCATACCATGCTGACGGACCCACTCAATTGCCTTGTTCATTAATGCATCGAATACATCTTTATCTTCGATAAAATCAAACCAGCCGAATCTTCCGTATTTAATACCAGCTTTTTGATTATATGGATGGTGAATGATGGCAGCAATTCTTCCAGCTAGCCTGTCATCTTTGTAGCAAAGCCACAATTTGTAATCACATTGTTTTAAAGCGTGATTTTTATCAGGATTAAAATTTCCCTCTTCACTTTTCAGTAGCAAGGGAACATAAAATGCATTGTTTTTATAAAGCTCATTAGGAAAAGCAATAAATTTTTTTAAATCTTTCTTCCCCTGAACTTCTTTGATTTCGATTGCCATAGCTTTAAAATAAAGTGTAAAGCTATTTCATTTTTTTGAGAGGAAAGATAATCTTTTTATTTATTTAATCATTTTTTACATATAGCATAATTTTCATTTGTTTTTCTAATTTTGGAGGCAATTACCGGGATATGCGATTTTTTGAGAACGGAAAACTTATTTTTAAATATTTAATCATTACTGCTTTTGCCATCGGTATTTTCTTAGCCTTACCCAAAGAAAATAAGTTTAAATACAATTATCGACTTAATGACTACTGGCAGTACGATGATTTGATTGCTCCTTTTTCGTTCGGAATTAAAAAATCGGAGGAAGAGCTACAAAAGGAAAAGGAAAATCTGGCACTTCATAAAACCTATTATTTTGTATTGCTTGAAGATTCGGCCCGAAACTCCATTCAAAAAGCGAAAGAGATTCTTCAGAAAAAAACAGATATATCAACTGCCCAAAAATTTATTCATCTTGTTGAAAAACTTTATTTAACCGGGTATATAAATATTGAAAACAAGAATTTTCCGGGAGTTTTAGTGGTAGATGCAAACCATAAAGTTATACCACGGACCAACAATCGGTTTATTGACGCCCAGCATTTAACCTCCTGGTTTCTGGAAAAATGCAAACAGGATACAGCCATGCTGTCTTTGATTGATGATGTCATTCCCTATATCAAACCCAACCTTTATTTTAATGAAGCCTTAACTGAAGCCGATTATCAGGAAAAGCTGAATAATATTTCGCCCTATTACGGAATGATTTCGGAAGGTGATAAAATCATCTCGAGAGGAATAAGAATAGACTCGAATAAATATAGAATATTAAACAGCCTCAGGGATGAATATGAAGTTTCAGGACAGAAAAATCCCTTTACATATTCCGGTTATTTTCTTCTCATCATCCTGTTAATCATAGGTTTTTCATTTTATCTTTATTTGTTTTACCGGAATATTTTTGATTCCCCGAAATTACTCTCATTGATACTGGTTACCCAGCTGCTTTTTATTCTCATGAGTGTATATCTAATCAATAAAACACAACTGAGCGTTTATCTGGTTCCGTTTTGTATTGTACCCATTATAATTTTAACCTTTTTTGACAGCCGGATAGCATTTATCAGCCATTTGTTTACCATTTTTGTGGTTAGCCTGATTGCACCTTCCCCTTTCGAATTTCTTTTCATTGAATCCATAGCAGGGCTGTCTGTTGTACTTGCCATCAGCAGTGTAAAATATCTGTCACGGTTTTTTCTGGCAGTTCTTGTAGTGGCTTTTGTTTATTATTTATCCTTTTTTGGTCTGGAACTTATACATGTGCATTCTATTTCAGAAATTGAATACAAAAATTATTTATGGTTCAGTGGTAGTTTTCTGTTAACCCTTCTGGCCTATCCATTGATTTATGCCTATGAAAAGATTTTTGGATTATTATCAGATATTACACTGATTGAATTATCCGATATCAATAAGCCCCTGTTAAAAGAACTTTCATTAAAGGCACCCGGCACTTTCCATCATTCGATACAGGTAGCCAATCTTTCTGAAGCCGTACTGAATAAAATCGGAGGTAATGCTTTGCTCGCCAGAGTAGGATGCCTTTATCACGATATTGGAAAAATGTATGCTCCTGAAATTTTTACCGAAAATCAAATGTCTTCTGGTAATCATTCAACGGAAGATGAAATTGAAAGTGCAAAAAAAATCATCCATCATATTCCTTATGGCGTAAAACTGGCAAAAAAACATCGCTTACCTCAGGAAATTATTGATTTCATTACCATGCATCAGGGAACTACGCGGACAGAATTTTTTTACCGCCAGTGGGTTAATAATCATCCGGATGAAGAAATAGACGATAACTTATTCAGATATCCGGGACCCAAACCTCAAACACGCGAAACAGCTGTAGTTATGATTGTTGATTCGGTGGAAGCTGCCGTCAGAAGTCTGAAAAATCCCACCGAAGACAAAATAATGGAGATGATTGAAAAAATAGTGGATTCGAAAATTAAAGATAACCAATTTACAGAAGCAGATATCTCATTTAAAGATATTGAAAAAACGAAAATTATTTTAGCACAAACACTTACAAACATTTACCATTCAAGAATTGAATATCCAGAAA
>CAYNBC010000016.1:0-4249 GCA_964395255.1 uncultured Sphingobacteriales bacterium
TTGTTTTCTAATATTAAATTAATTTTGCAATTCTAAAAAAAAAATAAGTTTATGAAAAAAGTTACAAAATTACTTGGTTCGCTGTTGGTGATGGTATTACTCAACAGCTGGGTAATGGCACAAATGCCTGATGCCATAACCATCACACCCGAAACGGCTACAGCAGATGATGAACTTACATTAACATTAGATGTATCAAAAGCATGTGTCCCGTCAGGAAAGAATTCCGTTGACCAAGCCGGAAAAGTATGTATGCATTCCGGATATGGTGATATCGCAGGGAATACATGGCAGAATGTAGTTGCCTGGGATCAGGCAGGAAAAGATGGAACTCCTACCCAATTAACCGATAATGGAGACGGCACATGGTCCATTACATTCACACCAAGAAAATTCTATGGAATTGATGAAGGTGTGGTAGTAACGAAAATTTGTGCAGTATTTAATGGATGTGACAACTGGGCCAGCGAAGCCAAAGACCATGACGGACAGGGAGGATGTATGGACTTTTTTATCCCCATTAAGTTTACAAATCCCAATCCTACCATTGCTTTTCGTTTGAACATGAACAAATTGATTAAAAATGGAACACTGGACCCTGGATTACATCAAGTGTTTGCAGAAGTTGAAGGTTTTGACCCTGTAGAATTGCTCGATCTTGATGCCAATCTCGAAACAGATGGTATTTATGAAGGACTTCTTGAGGATACAACTTTGAAAGAAGGAAATACCTATACCATTAAGTTTTACTATGATGATGGAACCAATAAAGTTTATGAAGATAACCCGCGTTCCATCACACTTGTTGCCGGTAAAAACAAAGTGGATGTATGGTGGAACGATGACCCCCTAAATATTACAACATTTTTATTGGATATGAATGCTCAAATTGCTGCCAACAAATTTGATCCCAATAACGATTATGTTGATGTAGCTGGAAGCTTTAACAACTGGGATGGAAAAGACCATCACCTTACCGATGTCGGAGGAGGATGGTACGAAATCAAGCTTACACTGGAACCTGGTACTACTTATGAATATAAATTCAGAATTAACGGTGATTGGAACAATTCCGAATTTCCGGGTGGTGGACCCAACCGCAAATACACAGCCGTTGCCAAGGACTATACCGTAAAACATCTTTATGATAACTGGGACCCCTCCAAATGGCCTGTTACTTTCAATTGTATTATGAAATACCAGCTCAAAGCCGGACATTTTGATCCTGCTAACGATTTTCTCGATGTTGCCGGCAACTTTAATGGATGGACAGGAGGTAATGTACTCACTGACGAAAATGGAGATAGTGTTTACTCAGTTACTGTTTTTGCTGATACAAATACCAAAGATCTTGAATTCAAGTTCAGGATTAATGGTGATTGGGCTACCTCAGAATTTCCGGGTGGAGGCCCCAACAGGAAATTTACCATGATGGATACGGCTGGTGGACACGTGAATGTATTTACAGCCTGGTACAACGATGACGACCCCGCAGTACCCGCAAAGCCAATTATTTACGATGTAAAAATTACGGGTAATGCTTATGTTGATTCCACTATCACAGTTGAATATACTTATGAGGATGTCAATGGTGATGCTGAAGGAGCCACCTCCATTCAATGGTTCCGTTCTGATGATGCAAAAGGAACAGTGAAAACTGAAATTTCAGGCGCAACCAGTAAATCTTATACAATTACTTCGGATGACAACCATAAATATTTATTCGTAAGAATAGTACCCGTTTCTGTAACTATGGATAGTGCTACCATGTATGGTGATACAGTATGGGCCAGCACTGATATCATTATGTCAGCCGGATTAGCTGAATACAAATTCCAGAATATCCGGATTTATCCCAATCCTTCCCATTCAACGCTTACCCTCGAAAATCTGGAAGGAGTTGATAATGTGGTTGTTTATGACTTGCTTGGAAAGAAAAACCTCGAAAGAAAAGTCAATTCTCAGCGCCAGCTTGAACTCAATATTTCTGAGCTGAAAACCGGAGTTTATATTTTGAATCTGCAAGGAGAAAAAGGTCAGATGACCTATAAATTCCTGAAAAAATAAGTTTTTCCCCATATTGATTAAAAGCCGCCTCAGGGCGGCTTTTTTTTTGTTAAAAAACTTTCTTTAAATAAACAATTATTGTCAAATTACAGTTACATTTAATCAAGTAGTTTACTAAACGCAGAACTATTAAAGATGACGGAGAGGTATACGGACGAAAAAATAATAGATGCACTGAGGGGTCCGGATAAAAAAGAGGAGGAAAAAGTCCTGAAATACCTCTATCGAAAATGCTGGCCAATGGCTGTTAAAATGGTAAAAAAATATGAAGGCACCTATGCCGAAGCTAAAGATGTTTTTCATGAAGCTATGGTCGGTTTATATGAGAGCATCAAAAGCAATCGATTCAGAGGTGAATCAACTGTAGAAACATATTTGCTGGCAATTGTAAAACATATCTGGTTCAGTTATTTCAAACAGAGGAACAAATGGGTGGAATTACCTGAAATGACCTATGAAGAGTCTTCATTAGATAAGAAACTGGATAGTGAAATTCTGAAAATACCTGAGGATATTGACGAGGAAGCCAAAAAATTACTGGTTAAAGCCTTTGCGCAATTGGGTAAAAGATGTCGGGAAATTTTACAACTTTATTATTATGAAAGGTTAGATATGGAAGAAATTGCGCGTTTAACGGGTTTGAAAAATGCCAATTCGGCCAAAACCCAGAAATATAAATGCATCAAAAAACTATCAAAAATCATTGAGAAAAATCCAGAATTAAAAACTAAATTGAAAGCCATCTTATGATTTCAGAAAAAGACATAGAACAACTTGAGAAATACCTGCTTGGTGAGTTAAGTGACGATGAAGCCGGCAGGGTTGATAAAAGATTGGAATCAGACCCCGAATTTAAAGCAGCTTTGCAGGAATTAAAAGAGGTTTATCAGGCCGTTAAGCAATACTCCCGATTGAGGCTTCTGAATAAATTAAATAAAATCGGTAATGCCCGGTATAACTTTATCAAAAAAGCAGTATTTATTGCCGCCTCAATTGTTTCAGTTGCCCTGATATCGTGGTTTATTTTACATGTACCTGAAAAAGATAATCACACTTCAAATCCATCCACAAGTGAACAAAGTATTATAGAGCAAGCACCAGAAATACAAAACCCACCAACGGTCATAGAGAATTCCCGAAAAATTGAGCGCTCGAATGATAAAGAGAACGAAAATCTTACTTCTGCAACTTTCGACCGTATTCAAAGTTATGAAAACCAACAAACTAATCAAACGGATAAATCCCGCTTAATTCATAAAGAAGCAGATCTGAATAGTATCAGCCCTCAACAATCTACTGAAAAAAGGGTACACACCAGTAAAGAAAACCTCAAAATTATTGCACAACCGGAAAGTGGATGTGCCCCGCTTACCGTCAAGTTTATGGATTCAAGTAACCTAAATGCCCAACTCATTAAGAAGATAACATGGGATTTTGGGAATCATACTTATTCACACGAAAAGCATCCTGAAATAGTTTATAACCAACCCGGAAAATATACAGTTACTTTACAAATTGAATTAAATGACGGCCAGGTCCTTCAAAAGGAACTTACATCCGGAATAAAAGTATATGCTTCTCCCGAGGCAAGCTTTGAAGTTGAACCTGAGAAAGCTATTTTATCGGAGGCTCAATTCAATTTCATCAATCAAACCCTTAATACGGAAGGAAAAGTATTTTATAAATGGAATTTTGGCGATGGAACAGGTATTGTCAAAGAATACAATCCTGTTCACACTTATATCGACACAGGAAAATTCACAATTACTCTGGTCGCTACTAACTCTTATCGTTGTAAATCTGAATATTCTCGTGTGGTTGAAGTATTTGAAGATTTACGCGTTTTTGTCCCGGATGTTTTCCGGCCCGAAAATTATATTTCTCCTGAAAATAGTAAGTTTCGTGTAATGGTCACTGGGGCCAAAGAATTTCACTTGCTCATATACGACCGTAATGGAACTTTAATGTATGAATCCCGTGATTATGCCACTCATGGCTGGGATGGGAATACGGCAGCCGGCCCTGCACCAATGGGTTCTTATGTTTATAAACTGAAAGTGAAAGGCATGGATGATGTTTATCGTGATTTTTCAGGCATCATTAATCTTGTTCGTTAATAAGATTTAAACAATTGATTTTGTTATTTATATAACAAGAATTAACATAACCTTTTCATATATTG
>CAYNBC010000016.1:4259-4680 GCA_964395255.1 uncultured Sphingobacteriales bacterium
AATTATTAAACATTATGTACGGAGATTTCAGAGAGTATTTGGTGGAGCAAATTGAAGAAATTAAAAAGAATAAACTTTATAAGCGTGAACGAGTCCTTACCACCCCTCAAGGTGTGAAAATAAGAACAGCAAAAGGACTGGAAGTTTTAAATTTTTGTGCCAACAATTATCTGGGGTTGTGTAATTCTCCAGAAATTATGGCTGCAGCCAACCTGGCTTTTTTCAAGTGGGGATATGGTATGGCTTCCGTTCGTTTTATTTGTGGTACACAGCAAGTGCATAAAGACCTTGAGAATAAATTGACAGAATTTTTAGGTACGGAAGATACCATTCTTTACAGTTCGGCATTTGATGCCAACGGAGGGGTTTTTGAACCGCTTTTAACTGAAGAAGATGCCATCATCAGTGATGAGCTTAATCA
>CAYNBC010000016.1:4690-11963 GCA_964395255.1 uncultured Sphingobacteriales bacterium
GAATACGGTTGTGTAAAGCTCAAAAATATGTTTACCGGAACAACGATATGAAAGACCTTGAACGAAAGCTGAAAGATGCCCAGGATGCGCGGTTCCGGTTAATTGTAACTGATGGAGTATTTTCCATGGATGGTATCATTGCCCAGGTTGATAAGATATGCGACCTAGCAGATAAGTACAAAGCACTGGTTATGATAGACGATTCCCATGCAACGGGATTTGTAGGAAAAACCGGTCGCGGAAGCCATGAGTATTGTAATGCCATGGGCAGGGTGGATATTATAACCACTACCTTTGGGAAAGCTTTAGGTGGAGCTTCAGGAGGTTGTATTTCAGGTCGTAAAGAAATTATTGAGTTGCTCAGGCAAAAATCGCGTCCCTATTTGTTTTCCAATAGCCTCGCACCTGCTATTGCCGGGGCTACTTTGAGCATATTAAACTATATTTCTGAAACTACCGAACTGAGAGATAAACTTGAACAAAATACTCAATTTTTTAGAGAGGGAATGACCAAAGCGGGATTTCGCATTATTCCCGGAACACATCCCATTGTACCGGTTATGCTGGGGCATCTTGAAAATGATGCTCAAATAGCTACTGAATTTGCTGACAGATTGCTGGAAGAAGGAATTTATGTCATTGGTTTTTCTTATCCCGTTGTTCCTATTGGAAAAGCCAGAATCAGGGTACAGATTAGTGCAGCACATACACTTGACCAGATAGGATTTGCTATTGAAAAGTTTATCAAAGTTGGGAAAAAATTAAAAGCTATTTGATGATTTTTGGAGTAGGCACCGACATAATGGATGTTGCAAGGGTAGAAAAGGAACTAAACAAAGAAACAGGGCTTAAAGAAAAGTTGTTTACCTCATTCGAAATTACATACTGCGAGAGCAAAGCCCATCCCTATCAGCATTTTGCTTCCCGGTTTTCGGCCAAAGAATCTTTTCTTAAAGCACTTGGAACGGGTTGGCGTGATGGTATTCAGTTTATTGATATCGAAATTGTAAATAACCGCATGGGCAAGCCCTTGATCCGGTTACATGGCAAAGCCAGAGAACTTTCTGAAAAACTGAAATTCAAAAACATTCAGCTCTCCATTTCTCATCTGGAAAAATTTGTCAGTACGATTGTAATTATTGAAACTTAAAATTTGGAGTTATGTCAAATATAGGATCATACGAAGAAAGAATTAAAAATTTTGATTGGTCGATTGCAGAAAAAGAACTGGAATATCAAAAGGGGGATGTTATTAACATTGGCTGGTATTGTTCAGATCGTATATGTGAAAAAGGCAAAGCCGATAAAATTGCTTTAAAATGGGAAGGGCATGGAGGTCGTGAAAAAACATATACTTTTAATGACATTCGAATCAGGTCCAATGTAATAGCTAAATTTCTCAAAGAACTGGGTATCCAGCCCGAAGAGAGAGTATGTTTATTTATGGACAAAATCCCGGAGCTCTATATCGGACTGCTGGGAATTTTAAAAATTGGAGCTGTAGCACAACCTCTATTTTCAGCATTTGGTGAAGAGTCTCTTTTCGTTAGGCTTGAAAATGCCCAAACTTCTGCTATAATTACGCAAAAAAAACATGTCGGAAAGGTTCGTAAAATCCTGGACAAATTGCCTTTTATGAGGCATATCATTGTTGTAGATGATGATGGTCGTAAACCTTTGAAAGAAAAAGAAGTAGCTTTTGATATGGATGGAGCCGAACCTGTAGAAAACTTTGATATTTATCCTACTCGTGCCGAATCTCCTTCATTGTTGCATTATACTTCCGGTACAACGGGTCAGCCCAAAGGAGTAAAGCATGTACATTATTCATTAATTTCACAATATTTAACAGCCAAATGGGTACTTGATTTACAGGATGATGATATTTACTGGTGTACGGCAGATCCTGGCTGGGTCACCGGTACATCTTATGGTATAATCGGACCCTGGAGCCTGGGGATAACCCAATGTGTTCTTGATGCTGGTTTTGGGGCTGAACCATGGTATGCTTTCATTGAAAAACATAAAGTTACAGTATGGTATTCTGCCCCCACAGCTATCCGCTCTTTGATGAAAGCAGGTGAAGAAGTAGTTAAAAAATATGATTTAAGTTCTTTAAGACATCTTGCCAGTGTGGGTGAGCCATTGAATGCAGAAGCTGTGATATGGTCGGAAAAAGTTTTTGGAAAGCCCTTTTATGACACTTACTGGCAAACCGAAACAGGTTCAATTATGATTGCCAATTATCCCGGTATGAAAATCAAACCCGGAAGCATGGGGAAACCATTTCCCGGCATTACTGCAACATTGATTGATCCCCAAACCCATGAAGAAATCAAAGAGACTAACAAACCGGGTTTAATAGCATTCAAGCCTGGCTGGCCTGCCATGATGAGGACATACTGGAACAATGAAGAAACATACCAGAAAAAATTTATCAATGGATGGTACATACCCGGAGACCGTGCTACCATCGACCAGGATGGTTACTTCTGGTTCATTGGCAGGGATGATGATGTTATTAATACAGGAGGACATCTTGTTAGTCCTTTCGAAGTTGAATCGGCATTGCTGGAACATCCTGCTGTAGCCGAATCGGCCGTGGTATCCAAACCTGACGAGGTAAACATGGAAGTGGTTAAAGCTTTTGTAACATTAAACCCAGGATATGAGCCCGGAGAAGAACTGGAATTAGATATCATGAATTTTATCAGGAAAAAATTATCTCCACTTGCTATGCCCCAGGAAATTGAATATGTAGATAAGCTTCCTAAAACTCGCTCCGGTAAAATTATGCGCAGATTATTGAAAGCCAAAGAGTGGGGTGAAGAAATCGGTGATACTTCAACGCTTGAAGATGATGAATAAGGAAAAAATTGTAATTTAGCACAACTTGTTTATGGTTAAACTCTTAAAAATTGAATAAAAATGGAAGATTTAAAAGATGTTATTCTGAATTATGTAATTGAAGAATATCTCGATGACGAAGATGAGGAAATTACCTATGATACACCTTTAATCTCTGGTGGTATCGTGGATTCCTTTTCAATGGTTTCGCTAAAAAGATTTCTGGAAGTAAAATACAAAATCAACATTCCTGATGAAGAAGCCACACCGGAAGCTTTTGATAATGTTAACAGCATAGCTGAATTGGTGAAAAAACATTTGAATAAATAAGAAATCAAAAGCAAAAATTATGGCTTATAGTGAAAAGATAAAAAGCATTTATGAGCAAACCTTGAAAGAAATCAAAGACGCAGGTTTGTTCAAAGAAGAGCGATTTATTCATTCGCCACAGTCTGCTGATATTGAGGTTGAATTTCCAGTGGGTTCCGGATTAAAGAAAGTGATTAATATGTGTGCCAATAACTACCTGGGCTTATCGAGTCATCCGGAAGTCATCAAAGCTGCCCACGAAGGCCTGGATAAGAGGGGATATGGAATGTCATCGGTACGTTTTATATGTGGTACTCAGGATATTCATAAAGAGCTTGAAAGAAGAATGACGGAGTTTTTAGGTACCGAAGATACCATATTATTCCCTTCATGTATGGATGCCAATGCTGGTGTATTTGAAGCTATTTTAACCGACAAGGATGTGATGATTTCGGACCGTCTGGTTCATGCATCCATTATTGACGGTATAAGGCTTGCTCCGGCCATTCATGACACTTTCAAGCATTCCAACATGAAACATCTGGAGTCCAAGCTTCAGCTTCATGCAGATAAAAGGATTAAAGTAGTTATTACAGACGGTGTTTTTAGCATGGACGGTGATACTGCCAAGCTGGATGAAATGGTAGAACTGTGCCGTAAATATGATGCTCTTTTATTTGTTGATGATTCTCATGCTACAGGTTTCATTGGAAAAACCGGCAGGGGTACCCATGAAAAATACGGTGTCATGGGTGAAATAGATATCATTACAACTACTTTCGGTAAAGCACTGGGAGGTGCATCCGGAGGATGTGTATCAGGTCGTAAGGAAATTGTGGAAATGTGCCGCCAGAAAGCCCGTCCTTACCTGTTTTCCAATACCATTGCCCCTGTTGTGGTTTCAGGTGTTCTTAAAGTACTTGAAATACTGACTGAAACTACAGAACGAAGAGACAAGCTGGAAAGAAATACTGAATTTTGGCGAAAGGGATTGACTGAAGCTGGATTTATTCTTAAAGAAGGAGATACTCCTATTGTTCCTGTGATGTTGTTTAATGCCAAACTGGCTCAAGATTTTTCCCGTGACCTTTTCGAACTGGGAATTTATGCCATCGGCTTTTTCTTCCCGGTAGTACCGGCAGCACAGGCACGTATCCGTACGCAGATTTCAGCTGCACATGAAATTCATCACCTCGAAAAAGCTCTGGATGCCTTTATTAAAGTCGGTAAAAAATATGATATCTTAGGCCGTACAAAGCAGGAAATTATTGAAATGTACGGTATGTAAACCCAATAACAAAATGGCTTTCGAAAGACTCCTCCCTGATGATTCAGGGTGGAGTCTTTTATTCTTCAATGACATAGGTAAACATATAACCGTCAAACCTTTCATAATGTACTGAAAATACTCCATTGGTGTCATAATTGATAATTTCTGCCTGAAGTACACCCTTGTCTTTTAACTCGAAAGGACGGATACGTATATTTTCCCTGAAATGAAGGTGTCTTTTTCCGTTCAGTTTAAAAATACTTTCTTTAGTACACCAATACACATAAAGTTTTTCGATTTCCTTGTTAATGTCTGAAAAGTGACTGAATTCTTCCTGGTGTAAAAACTTAACAGCCACTTTGCTGATAATGGGTTTTATTTTTTCGATGTCAATGCCTACTCTTTTTTTACTTAATATAACTGCTGCATATTCATAGGAATGGGTAATGGACATATTATAATCGAAGTTGACAAGGTAGGGTTTGCCATGTTCATCTTCATTCACTTCAATAAACTGGTCTGTATTGAGCAATGTTCTGAGAAGTACACGGCTTGCGAGCCAATGAAGATTTCTTTTACCCTTATTCAGTGAATGATAAAATTCCAGTTCTTTTTGGTTGAGTTGTAGTCTTTGTATCAGATTATCAATACTTTCTTCTACTTTCCAGATACCCAGTCTGGTATCGAATTTTTCTTTTCTAAAAAGGACAAGGCTCATAATATATGTTGTTGAGGAGTAAAATGGTTAGAAGATTTTACGGAAAGTTAAAAAATTTTTCTTAAAGAGGTTTGTTAAAATTTTTAAAATCTGTAGGTTTGAAGGCTTGTGAAAAAGATAACATAAATGATGGAGAACATACTTGTAATAGGTTGTGCAGGTCAAATAGGTTCCGAACTGGTTCCTGCATTAAGGAAAATATATGGTAATGACCATGTTATTGCTTCGGATATCAAAACCAATGAGGCTACGGAAGAGCTTGCCGCAAACGGTCCATTTGAGATTCTGGATATTATGGATTATCAACGACTGGCGGAGATTTGTAAAAAATACCGTGTTACTCAAATTTATCATCTGGTTGCCATGTTATCTGCCCTGTGTGAAAAATATCCTAAAAAAGCCTGGGATTTAAATATGAATAGCCTCTTTCATGTACTGGATCTTTCCCGTGAAATGGGTATTAAAAAAATTTTCTGGCCCAGCAGTATTGGCGCTTTTGGTCCTACTACACCCAAACAAAATACCCCTCAACAGGTTGTTATGGAACCAACAACTGTTTATGGAATCAGTAAATTGGCTGGTGAAAGGTGGGTTGAATATTACTGGTTGAACTATGGTGTAGATACAAGAAGCATACGGTATCCCGGTCTGATTAGTTATAAAACGGAACCAGGTGGCGGAACTACAGATTATGCTGTTACAATTTTTTATGAGGCTTTAAAAAATAAAAAATATACATGTTTTTTAAAGGAAGATACGGCTTTACCCATGATGTATATGAGTGATGCCATAGAAGGTACGATACAACTCATGGAATCTCCTGCCGAAAAACTAACGGTCAGATCTTCGTATAATTTACATGCACTAAGTTTTACCCCTGCTGAACTGGCCAATGAAATAAAAAAGTATATACCCGATTTTATTATAGAATATAAGCCAGATTTCCGGCAAAAAATTGCAGATTCATGGCCTGCATCCATAGATGATTCTGCTGCAAGAAAAGATTGGGGCTGGAAACCTAAAGTGGATTTGACCCGCATGGTAGACATAATGATGGAAAATATCAGAAAAAAGCTTGAAAAGTCTTAGAAATACCGATCATTAAAGTCATAATTTCCTGTTAACATTCATACCCTTTAATATTCATACCCTCAAAAAAAGGGCTTTATATTGTTTTTGAAACCATTAGCAGGAAAGCCTTTAAATTTGCCTGAAATTCGATGGAATGATACGCTTTTTATCCTACCTGTTCAGTTTGTATGCGGCCATAGTTTTTGTCATAACCCTTTTATTGGTTTTTCCTGTTTATGTTTTATTTTTTCTGTTGTATCCTTCGAATGCAGACAGAAAAGCCTATCCTGTCACACGATTCTGGGGAAAAATACTCGCCATTTTATATCTGGTCCGGCTGGTAAAAAATTACAATTTCAGGCCTTCTTCAAAAAAACAGTACATTTATATTGCCAACCATCGGTCCATGCTGGATATTCCTTTTACAGCAGTATTAATCCCCGGGCACTTTCGTTTTCTTGCAAAAAGTTCTTTGCTGAAAATCCCTCTGCTGGGAATGATTATCAAAGGAATATGCATTACTGTGGACAGGAAAAGCCTGCTGGATAAAAATAAGAGCTACCAGAAGATGAAGGAAACACTTCAATCGGGTAGTTCTGTACTCGTTTATCCCGAAGGAACCAGAAATGTGCAGGGAACAGATCTGAACCCTTTGCAAAATGGAGCTTTTCGTCTCTCAGCAGAGACAGGAGTGCCTATTGTAGTTCTTACTTTATGGTCGACTTCCAGAGTATTGTCAAAAGATTATCTATGGAGGATGAGACCTGTTCGTGTATATTGCTACATAGACGGTCCTGTGGAACCTCAGGGAAAGCATCCTTCTGAGATTCAGGAAGAATGCAAATCAATTTTTTTAAACAACATTCAAAAAGCAAAAAATCTTATTAGCCAGAGAAACCGGAGATGTGGACTAAAGAATCAATGAATGTATTATTTTTGTTTTTTCAAGTTTTATGAAAAAGAGTGAAAAAAGACATCAGGTATTAAAATCAATCCGGCAGGCATTGGCTCAAAATCCGCCTATTGCTACTGAGATAATAAAAGGTAAATTTCAGTAC
>CAYNBC010000016.1:11973-13220 GCA_964395255.1 uncultured Sphingobacteriales bacterium
ATTTAGTGCTATTGGTGGAAAATTTATTTTTTGTAAAAATCTTTCAGATTTTTTCAAACAAATTAATTTACTGATAAAGGTTAATAAATGGAAATCAATCCTGTGTACAGAAGAGAGCTTTCAAAAATGGGTGGATAAATTTGATTTCAACCTTAAGAGAGAATTGGAGAACCTTGAAACAATAGAGGCCAGTCTAACAGGTTGCGAATTTTTAATAGCCAGGACAGGTAGTATTCTGGTTAGTAGCGGAAGTGACAGAAGCCGATTAACAAGTGTTTATCCCCCTGTACATATAGTAGTTGCCAGTAAAAATCAACTTGTATTTGACCTTGAGGATGCATTTAAAACCGTAAAAACAAAATATGGTAAAAAACCGCCTTCGATGTTCTCTGTAATCACAGGACCGAGCCGTACTGCAGATATTGAAAAAACACTTGTTATGGGAGCCCACGGACCGCGTGAATTATTTTGTTTTTATGTAAATGAAAACCTTGAATAAAATTATATATTTTGCTTCGGATTTTCATCTGGGTAGTCCAGATTTCACAAGGAGCCGTTTAAGGGAAAAAAAAATCGTTTCCTGGCTTCGAACCATAAAGCCTGCTGATAGTCTTTATCTTGTGGGGGATATTTTTGATTTCTGGTTTGAATACAAACAGGCTGTTCCCCGAGGTTATACACGGCTTCTGGGCACATTGGCTAGCTTAAAAGATGCAGGTACTGATATTAAGCTTTTTTGCGGCAATCATGATTTATGGTATCGGGATTATTTTCAGGAGGAACTTGGTATTGAAATTTTACGCGAACCGTTAATTACGCGTCTGGGTGAAAAACAATTTTACATCGCTCATGGCGATGGTCTTGGACCTGGAGATAATGGATACAAGTTGCTTAAAAAAGTATTTTTATTTAAACCCAATCAATTTCTTTACAGGTGGTTACATCCAGATATTGGAATTCCCCTTGCCTGGTACTTCAGTTCATTGAGCAGAAATCAACATGAAAAATACCCTCCAGAATTTTATGGTGAAAATGAATGGCTTGTTAAACACGCCAGGGAAATTTTAAAAAAAAGGCATATAGATTATTTTATTTTCGGACATCGCCATATACCTGTAGAATATCCTCTTAACGAAAATTCTACTTATATAAATCTGGGTGATTGGATAACTCATTTCAGTTATGGGGAATTTGATGGGAACCTTTTCAGGTTGAAAACGTATACACCTCCACCCGGAGAGTAATTA
>CAYNBC010000016.1:13230-14276 GCA_964395255.1 uncultured Sphingobacteriales bacterium
TATTAACTTTGCACTTTCATTTTCCCTTTAAAATTTGTCAATTACTATGAATTTGCTGGAAAAACTGGAAGATATTAAAAAGCGGTGGGAAAGTATTGAGCAAGAATTAACCAAACCGGATGTTATTTCCGACAGGAATAAATATGCCCGTTTGAATAAAGAATATGCTGAATTGACCGACATTGTCAATGTATATGAGGAGTACAAAAATGTAATAGCCAATATAGAGAGCAGTAAGGATGTTCTTGAAAATGATAAAGACCCTGAAATGCGGGAGTTGGCCAAAAGCGAGCTTGACCATTTAATACCATTGAAAGAATCGCTGGAAGAAAAAATCAAGCTGTTGTTGATACCTCCAGATCCAGCTGATAATAAAAATGCCATTGTTGAAATTAGAGCCGGTACAGGTGGTGATGAGGCCAGCATTTTTGCTGGTGATTTATTCCGTATGTATCAAAAGTTTGCCGAAAAACAGGGCTGGAAACTGGAATTGATTGATTTTAATCCGGGAACAAATGGTGGATTTAAGGAGATCATTTTCAACTTATCAGGGAATAAGGTTTACGGAATCATGAAATATGAATCCGGTGTTCACCGTGTTCAAAGAGTTCCTGTTACTGAAACCCAGGGGCGTGTTCATACTTCTGCTGCTTCTGTAGTGGTATTACCCGAAGCAGAAGAGTTTGATGTAGAAATCAAAGAATCGGATATCCGCAAAGATACTTTTTGTTCTTCGGGGCCGGGCGGGCAATCAGTCAATACTACTTATTCGGCAGTTAGATTAACGCATATTCCTACGGGTATAGTTGCCACCTGTCAGGATGAAAAATCGCAGATTAAAAATTATGAAAAAGCTTTAAAAGTGTTGCGTACCAGGATTTATGAAATGGAATATAAAAAATACCTGGATGAAGTGGCTGCCAAAAGAAAAACGATGGTATCAACAGGAGACCGTTCTGCTAAAATACGAACCTACAATTATCCTCAGGGAAGAGTTACAGACCATCGAATAGGCCTCTCTATTTATAATTTGCCTGATTTTATGG
>CAYNBC010000017.1:0-13966 GCA_964395255.1 uncultured Sphingobacteriales bacterium
ATGATTTACCTGTTGTAGATGCCGGTAACGATGATACCCTGTGCACAGGTGATGGAAATTACCCGCTTGTGGGAGACCCCAGTATCCCCGCAGGAGAATGGTCTGGCATCATGCATAATGGTGTTGAAGGACCTCCGGGTAATCAGTATTTCAATCCCACAGCTTCCGGTATCTCGGACGGAGGAAGTTATTATTGCGTTTACAAATATACCAATCCAAAAGGTTGTGTTAACCGCGATACAGTTCGCCTTACAGTTTACGAAACACCCAACACCAAAGCAGGTACTTATCCCGATATGTGTATCTATGAAGCTCCTCTTGTATTGGGAGGCACACCCAAAGGTGGGAAATGGAAAGGAGACGGTGTGGAATACGATGCTATGAACGACCAGTATACTTTTGACCCTGCTAAAGCTGGTGTAGGTTCACATACACTTACATATACAGTGAAAAATGTAGTGTGTGAAGTTTCCGATCAAACTACCATTACAGTTCATCCACGACCTACATTAATAGTGGGAACCTATTCAGGACTAACCACATTCTGTTCCGATTATGGATGGGTAACCCTGATGGGTAATCCCGGAGGTGGTACATGGTCAGGTCCCGGAGTGCAGGGTAATTCCTTCTATACAGGTATTGTGGGTGACCAGGAAACCAGTTACGACCTTGAATACCGCTATGTGGACCAGTTTGGTTGTGAAAACACCAAAACACTTACATTGACCGTAAGACCAGCACCCGAGGTTACCATTGATAAAACCCAGCCTACGCTTTGCTATCCGGATGTTTACAAAGGAAGCCTGAGTTATAAACATGCTGATGGAGTAGAATGGCATATGTTGCCTGACAGTGCCTTTGGCTCTTTCCAGGGACCCACCGATCAGACTACAGTTACTTATTCACCTAGCTATGAGGATTTGAAAAAATTACAATTCTACCTTTATGCAAGCACCGTTCACAATGACAATGTCTGTTCACCTGCTTATGATACGATTAAAGTTTTATTGAGTGCTATTCCTGAGGCTAACTTTAGCATTAATCCGCCCAGCGGATGTACACCGCTGACCGTTAACTTCTATGATTCAAGTACCATTTCAGAAGGAAGAGTTGAACAATGGGAGTGGGATTTTGGCGATGGCAACAAATCCAATTTGCAAAACCCTGTTCATACTTATACAACTTCCGGAACCTATGTCGGTAATCTAACGGCTATTTCCAATGCCGGTTGCCGGAACGTGAAGGGCTTTGTCATCAATGCACGGGTAGTACCAGAGGCAGGCTTTATCCCTGACCCCGACCTTGCCACTGTATCGGCTCCTACCATTACCTTTAAAAATACAACAAGGTATGAAACTCCCGGCATTAAATATCGCTGGTATTTTGACGACCCCAATGCTTCTGACGGTGGAACAGCTTATTCCAGGGATACAGTTTACAAGTTTCTGGATACGGGTACTTACAATGTTGTTTTGTTTGCCATCAATGAATGGGGATGCCGTGATACATTCTCCCGCGAAATTATTATCCTTCCTGATGTTATTGCCTTTATACCCAGTGCCTTCAGTCCTGATGGCATCGGTGAAGCAGCCAATGATACATTCCGTGTTTATGCCGATGGCTTTACTGAATTCCATCTACAGATTTTCAGCCGATGGGGTGAATTATTATACGAATCTTATGATTACGAAAATCATGGCTGGCCGGGAACTTATCTGAACAGCAACAAACAGGTGCCTATGGGTGTTTATGTCTACATCCTGAGGCTGAAAGGTCTGGATGGTGCCGATTATAAGTACTCGGGAACAGTAACATTGGTGAAGTAAGTTTTTAAGCTTTTTATAAAAAAAACCGGAGCTTTTGGGCTCCGGTTTTTTTATTTATCAGGATATTTAAATTTAGTAAATCACAATTTTCAATTCCTCTGAAATCTCTTTTATTTCATTGATAAAAAGCAATTGGGTTTTTTGAAGCTTCTCGATTTCCTTCTCGGTCAATCCCGTTTTTTTCAAATCTTTTTTAATGGTTTCAAGCCTTTGCTGTAATTTTCTGAGTTCCAGGTGCCGAAGTGCCATATAAACTTCCTTGCGGTAGTTGGATTCGTAATCTATGTTTTTTCCAAATCTTTTTAACCATTCCTTGCTGACCGAGATATCCTTGGGTAATGCTACGGATATGGCAAAGTCCTGTATTTGAGGTTTCTGATGATGAGAAAAATATTTATAATCGGGATATTGTTGATGTTCGTTGTAATAGCGGATATATTCATTGAAGATTTCGTGAAGAATGGCATCTTCCCATTCAATTTCACCGATAGTGTCTATAATTTCGTTGGCTACAGTACGGTTTTCTTCATATTCTCTATGGCCATAAAGAAGTAAAAGACGGATTATTTCTTTTTCCTGGTCAACAGTACTGCTGTGTGTTGTGTAATTCTGAGTTTCTGGAGATGTCCGGGCAACCTGAGTTCTTTTAAGTTCCCTGATTTTTATCTGGTTTTTATTTAAAAGCTGACGCTGTAATTCATTGAATAAAACAGATTCATCCAGGGAAAGAAAACGGGCGATTTCTCTGATATACATTTCACGGGTAATTCTATCAGGAATTTCTGCGATAGAAGAAACCACTTCTTTGATGGTTCGTGCTTTTTTAACAGGGTCGAGTTTTTCTTTATCAGGAAGCAGTACTGAGGTTTTGAAAAAAATAAAGTCCTGGGCATTGTCCTTCAAATATATTTTCAACCTGTTGTGTGAATAGATGCGTGTAAAAGTATCCGGGTCATGACCTTCAGGAAGTGCAATAGCTTTTACCTGAAGAAGATTTTTTAATGCGAGATCAATGCCTCTTAAAGCGGCCTTGATGCCGGCTTCGTCACCATCATAAATCAGGGTTAAATTAGGTGTATAACGTTTTATCAGGCGAACATGATTTTCAGTAAGGCTTGTGCCAAGGGAAGCACAAACATTTTCAACTCCTGCCTGATGCATGGCAATAACATCCGTATAACCTTCTACTAGATATAATTCATCATTTTTACGAATGCTGTTTTTGGCGAGGTCAAGACCGTAAAGAATTTGACTTTTACTATAAACCTTCGTTTCAGGTGAATTAATGTACTTGGCTTCTTTAGGGTCGGATTTCATAGTGCGCCCCCCAAAGCCCACCGTTCGGGAGGCAATGGAATGTATGGGAAACATAATTCGCCCTCTGAACCTGTCTTTCAGGCTTCCATCATGGTGCTTGATAGTAAGGCCCGAAGCTATCAAATATTCTTCTTTGAACTGTTTTTTTAAAGCTGTTTGTGTAAATAAATTCCCCGATTCAGGACTGTAACCCAATTTGAATTTTTGAATGGATTCCTCTGTGATATGTCGCGACTTTAGATAGGGAAGAGCAATGTTTTGTCCTTCTTCAGAGTGTAGCAAGTAATGATGGTAAAATTCCTCGGCAAAGGACAAAACCACATAAATGCTTGAAATTTCGTCCCTTTCGGAGCGGTCTTCTTCATCATCTGTAAATTCTTCTTTTATTTCTATCCTGTATTTACGGGCCAGATATTTGAGAGCCTCGGGATAGGTAAATTTTTCATGCTCCATTAAAAAACGAACCACATTACCGGCATGGCCACATCCAAAACATTTATAGATTTCCTTATCAGGGGAAACAAAAAAGGAAGGAGTTTTTTCGTTATGAAAAGGGCATAATCCTACATAATTGCTACCTCTTTTTTTTAGTGTAACAAACTCCCCAACAACCTCTTCGATACGGGCTGTATCAAGAATTTCCTGTATGGTGCTCTGGGAAATCATTTTTCAGGTTGAGGTTAAATTCCAATCTTTCGACAAATTTAACCAATCGGTTGTTAAATTTTATTTTTCTGTAATAAATGCCGGAGGATTCTTCAGGTTCTTGTATTCTATGAGTTCTGCTTTTACAGAACCCACAGCAATACCGGAATGAACATAAACAGGAATTTTGTTTTTGTCGTCAGAAACCCAGAGTGTCATGTCTTCTTCACTTTTAAAAACTCTGTCAACGATAAGAATAGGCTTGAGTTTAAGACAGTGATATACCCTGCCATTCATCTTTAAATTTTCTTTCCCGGCATAACGGACACCCACATAATAAACCGAATCATCTATAAATACATTTAGCATGAAAGAATCTCCGGGGCGTGCGTGACTGTAATCAAAAGTTCTGGCAAGGTAAATAGCTGAAAGTATATCCTGGGTTAAATCAGGGATTTTAAATAATTTTCCTTTTTTGTTTTTCAGGTAATTTTTCCGGGGGTTGTAAACATAATATTCACTTGAATGATAATTTCCTTCGTTGATAATTCGTACAGAAATCCTGGGTTCGAAAGTATTCACGGAAACATAGGATTTATAAATATCGTGAACTTTAAAAAAGCTATTATAAAAACGGTATGATTTACCTGTTCCGGAAATCAAATAATGTTTTTCACCTGCAAGGTATTCAGGTTTTTCATGAACTTTCATTTCAACTTCAGCAACGGGAATGTTAAAAAAGAGGGAATAATACATTTTATATCTTAGTGTTTCTCCATAACTGAAAGCCTGATTACTTATAAACGGTTCAACGGATTGAGCGTTCAAAGAAATGACCAGGGTGGTAAATATGAAGAAGTTTACAAAGCTTTTTAGGGGTAAGTGCATAGAGTTGAGATTTAAATTCGATTTCTAAAAATCAAAATATATTCCAAAAAATTGAGATGGTGAAGCAGAAAGGGTTAAAGGAAAAATGAAAAAAGGACTATTTTTGTGAGCATAAAAATGAAACTGGATGAATAAAAATTTTTATACCGTAATCATGGCAGGCGGTGTAGGAAGCCGTTTCTGGCCATTAAGCCGTGAGAAAAAACCCAAACAATTTCTGGATGTATTAAACACGGGCAAAACATTACTTCAGGCAACTTTTGAACGCTTTACACAGGTGTGTCCTGAGGAAAATATTTATATTGTTGCTAATCAGGATTATGAAGAAATTATTAAGGAGCAAATACCCGGGATTAAAGATGAACAATTGTTACTGGAGCCCGTACCTCGAAATACAGCACCATGTATTACCTATGCTTCCCTGAAAATTTATGCCCACAACCCTGAAGCAACCATGGTTGTTTCTCCTTCAGATCATTTGATTATCAATGAACAGGATTTCAAAAAGACCATAACAACATCCCTGGAGTTTGCTTCTCAGCATGAAGTACTTGTAACACTCGGTATTACGCCCAATCGCCCTGATACCGGCTACGGGTATATCCAGATGAATGAAGAAATAAAAAAAGGTGATTTTTACAAGGTAAAAACCTTTACTGAAAAACCCAACCGGGAACTTGCTGAGAAATTTGTCCAGAGTGGTGAATTTCTCTGGAATGCAGGCATATTTGTCTGGAGTGCCAAATCCATTATTTATGCTTTAAACAAATATTTACCTGAAGTGGTTCAGTGTTTTGAATTTCCTGATAACATTTACTTTAGCCCAGAAGAATCCAAAAAAATTTCACAGGCATACACGCGTTGTCCAACCATATCCATTGATTACGGGGTGATGGAAAAAGCAGACAATGTTTTTGTGATACCCTGTTCATTTGGCTGGTCGGATATCGGTACATGGAACTCCCTTTTTGAGTTCCTCGACAAAGATGAAAACAACAACGCTGTAAAAGGAAAATATGTTTTTACCCGAAATGTAACCAATTGTATCATCAATGTATCAGATGACCATCTGGTAGCTGTAAATAATGTGGACAACTTAATCATAGTGCAATCGGGAAATATCATTCTTGTAGCAGACAAGAACCGTGAGCAGGATATAAGGCATGTTGTAAATGAAATTAAATCCAGGTTTCGCGACCGCTTTGTATAAATGATTTAAAACATTTTCAAAAAGGGAGAATAAAACTGGTTACCGGGGATGAATTAAAACTGAATATGGCAAAAAAACCTATACTGAGCTTCTGGCAAATCTGGAACATGAGTTTTGGATTTTTGGGCATCCAGTTTGGATTTGCTCTTCAAAATGCCAATGTAAGCCGGATTTTTCAAACATTGGGTGCAGAAGTAGACAAGTTATCGGTATTATGGCTTGCAGCGCCTGTTACCGGTTTGATAGTGCAACCCATTATCGGACATTACAGTGATAAAACATGGAACCGGCTGGGGCGAAGAAGACCTTATTTTTTAACGGGATCCATTCTGGCTTCATTGGCGCTTACCATCATGCCTAATTCCCCTGCATTGTGGGTAGCTGTAGGCACACTCTGGTTGATGGATGCTTCCATCAATATTTCCATGGAGCCTTTTCGTGCTTTTGTGGGTGATATGCTACCTTCCGAACAACGCACAACCGGCTTTGCTTTGCAAAGTTTTTTTATCGGCACCGGAGCCGTTGTTGCCTCACTGCTTCCTTACCTGATTTTCAATGTCTTTAATATTCCCAATACTGCTCCGGAAGGGATGATTCCTCCTTCCGTCAAGTGGTCTTTTTATATAGGTGCTTTTGTGTTTATTACTGCTGTCCTTGTTACGGTTATTACCACTCCTGAATATCCACCTGAGGTTTTAAAATCCTTTCATGAAAAAGATAGTCAGGATATAAGTGATGATACAGGAGATGGTTTTGACCATCATTATCATGCTCTCCGGAAAATAAATTTTTCCATTTTATGGCTGACAGGTGGAGCTCTTCTAACCTGGTTGATAAGCCGATACAACATGCCCCGTGAATTTTATATTTTTTCCGGGGGTTTAATCGCTTTCGGACTTTTACAGATGGTGGCCGGCTTGCTTGAAAAAAGTGGAAAAACACAAATGGGTCTGGTTGAGATTGTTAATGATTTCTTTCAGATGCCCAAAACCATGGTTCAACTTTCTTTTGTTCAATTTTTCAGCTGGTTTGCATTGTTTGCCATGTGGATTTATACAACACCAGCAGTTACAGAGCATGTTTTCGGAACAACGGATACACAATCAGAATTGTATAACCAGGGGGCCGATTGGGTAGGGGTATGTTTTGCGGTGTATAATGGTCTGGCAGCCGTATTTTCATTTTTCCTGCCGTGGCTGGCAAAAAAAACCAACCGTAAAATCACCCATTCCATCTCTTTAATCATGGGTGGATTGGGATTGATAAGTGTGTTTTTTATCGGCAACAAAATACACCTTCTAATTTCGATGATTGGAGTAGGAATTGCCTGGGCAAGTATTTTGTCCATGCCTTACGCCATTTTATCCGGTGCTTTACCGTACAAAAAAATGGGCATTTACATGGGCATTTTTAACTTTTTTATTGTTATTCCTCAAATTGTAGCAGCGGGCATTCTGGGTTTTATATTGAGAACTTTTTTTGCCAATCAGTCTATATATGCTTTGCTGGTTGGTGGAATATCCATGCTTCTGGCTTCGTTGCTTGTTCTTCTGGTGGATGATGTAGACGCAAAGCATATTGTATGACTGTTGAGATAGCCATAGTGCTTGTGGTGCTGGCTTTTATGTTTGTAGCCCTGTATATGGATTTATTCCAGCCGGCTCTGGTTTTTCTTATTGCTGTTATGGTTTTCAGGTTATCAGGTATTATCAATACACGGGAACTGCTTCATGGATTTTCCAACGAGAATATCATTGTCATTTTTTTATTACTAACCATATCGGAGATAGTAAAAAAAACAGCTGTTGTTGACAACTCAGTTAGTAAATTGTTAAATCAGAATCTGAAATATCCCTGGTTTCTTGCACGCATGTCAACCACGGTTGCCTTATTCTCGGCATTTGTTAACAATACCCCTTTGGTGGCTTTTTTGATGCCTTACGCACAGGATTGGGCAAAAAAAAACAATATGTCTCCTTCCAGGGTATTATTACCCTTATCGTATGCAGCCATCATTGGTGGAACACTCACGCTGGTAGGTACTTCCACTCATTTGCTGGTTAATGGTTTGTATATGGAGGAAGGTTATCCTTCACTGGGATTGTTTGATTTTTTGCCTGTTGCACTTCCTTCAGCCATATTGGGCATACTGCTTATTTATCTGCTTATCAGCAAAATATTACCGGAACGAAAAAGCATTCTATCTGATTTTGAAGAGCAAACACGCGAGTATCTGGTGGAAACCATTGTACCACCTATGTCGAAATTTATCAATAAAACCATCGAACAAGCACGATTAAGAAATTTAAAAGGTTTGTATCTGGTTCAGATTATCCGGGATGATAAATTGATTGCACCGGTTTCACCCAAAGAAGTTATTCAACGAAAAGACAGATTGTTTTTTGCCGGTGACACGGATAAAATTCTGGACCTTGTGGAAGGAAATAAAAACCTGATTTTACCGTTCGGCAGAAAAATGCTTGCTGATACGAGTAAAAACATTGTTGAAGTCATTGTTACAAACAATTCACGGCTTCATAACAACACAGCCAAAGCTTTTAATTTCAGGCAAAAATACGATGCAGCCATTATAGCTATTCAGCGTAATGGAGAAAAACTAAAAGGTAAAATAGGTGAAATCATTTTGAAATCAGGTGATTTATTGCTGCTGGTAACAGGCGAAAAATTTGCTGATTATGCTAAAACCGAAGATGATTTTTTTGTTCTTTCCAGAGTAAAACATACAGAGCCCATACCAGCATGGAAAAAATGGGTATTCTTTCTTTCCTTACTGGCTGCTTTTGCGTTAATGGTTCTGGAAGTAATTCCGCTGTTCATCGGGTTGACGGCTGTATTGGGTGTTGCTGCTTTGATTGAAATTGTAAAATTTAATGAACTTAAAAAAACGGTCGACCTGAACCTCTTTTTGATATTGGGAATGTCTCTGGCTCTTGGCAAGGCTTTTTTCAATTCCGGTCTGGCGGAGTTACTTGCAACCAGAATCAATCTCATGCTTCATTATAACCCGGCATGGGTACTGGCTATTCTTTTTTTATTAACCAATTTGATATCCGTTTTTATTGGTAACAAGGCAGCTGTGGCCATTACATTTCCCATAGCCCTGGCAGCAGCAAAGCTGATGAACATAACCAATCCTGAACCACTCGTACTGGCTGTGGCCCTTGGAGGTTCTGCTTCCTTCATTTCGCCTTTTAGCTTTCAAACCAACCTGATGGTGCTGGGCCCGGGAGGTTACAAATTTTCTGACTATGTGAAAGCAGGTTTTCCTCTTATGCTGATTTATCTGATTGTAACTGTATTTGTTCTTAAATACCTCTATGCCCTGGGATAAGTTCTACCAAATATAAGTTTCATACATTTCGTCTTCAAACATTTTGATGGCTTTTGATTGAATTTCATTCATTATAGGTTTATAATCAGGGTTGAAATGCAAACGGTTGATGATAATTAAACTGTTTCGCATGTGTGAATCCAGCCTGAAATCAGGGTTATTTTCCGGCCTGATCATGACGAACCTGTTCCCCGGATGCAAACTAAGCCCCTGAAAATAATAGGCTATCAGTGGATCGTCTGCCGACCTTTTGCTATCTACATATATCAAGCGGTCAAAATCCCGCTCATAAAAATATGATGCAACTTTCTGTAATTGATGGTGGTGTACTACTATGGGAGAAACCCATAGTATCCGGCTAATTAAAAACAAACCGATAAGCAGTATAAAGCGGGGAAGTGAAATTTTTATTTTCCATATAAGAAAGATTAAAAATGCGGATATTGCTGCCAGAAGCCAGGAATGAATAGTTAATTGCAGGGATTGGACTTCATCCCTGAATCTTTGAGAGGATGCCCACAGAGCCAGAATAATGGCGATGGCTACGAACCACACCGGTGCCTTATAGTTTTTGTTCATTAAATATGTCATGCTTCTGGATGTGATAATTGCCACTGCAGGAAGCAAAGGAATCATATAAGTCGGTAACTTGGTTGCAGAAATATTAAACAAAATAAAACCCCAAAGAAAATATATTATCAACAAGCCGTCTTCTTTTGTCAAAGGCATTTTTTTGAGATAAGCTGCAATAATTATCGCCCATGCAGCCGATAACATAACTGCCAGCTGATTTGGAAAATAAAACAATCCAAGGACCGATGTGTTTTGCTCAACACCTGTAGTTAATCGTTGTAAAACATGGAATCCAATAAAATAGTTTAAAAAATCTTTTCCATGTTTAAGATACATAAACAGATGCCATGGTAATGCCAATATGATTAGAGGAATCAGGTAATAAACAATCCATTGAAAAAAACGTATTTTGAAGCTTTTATTTCCCAAGATAAAAAACTGGTAAATAACCACAGGAATGAAAACCAGAATGCCCATCCACATTTTTATCATAAAAGCCAGAGCTGTTGCCACCCCTGATACAAAGAGGAATTTTACCTGACCTTTTAACAGGTATTTTTGAAAAAAATATAATGCAAGCAAAAGGAAAAAAGTAGCACCCATATCGAGCTGTCCCCGTAAAGAAAAAACGGAATAAAAGGGAACCGTTGCCAGCAGCAATGAAGCAAACAAACCCTGCTTTTGTGATGAACAAAATAAAAAAGTAATAATAAGAGTACCCAGATAAAATAAAAATGGCCAGAAACGAAGTGAAAACAGTTTATATCCGGTCAATTTCAGCGTTATGTACTGCAACCAGATTTGTAGTGGTGGCTGGGAAGAGGAATACAAACCACCCAGTGATCCGGAAGTATGGTCCCAGAAATTGCCACCATTCAGCAGGTAATTTACCCTAACTGCATATAAACCTTCATCCCATGGTTGTAAATCAATACCACCCCATCTGATAATAAGGGAGAATGAAATAATCACTACTGATAAAGCAAAAATGACTAAATATCTGTTTTCCTGAAGCCAGGCTTTCATCGAAACAATTTTATTTTGGGGAAATAAATATACTGAGAATTCAATGAAGGGATGTTATTTTTGCTCTAATGAAGATTTGTTATCCAACCCTATATGATGCTTCAGATTTGAGAGAATGGTCCGGGCTGGGATATTTTATCCAGGACTCATTAAGAAAGCAGGGTGCCGAAGTTCAGTTATTGGGTAATCTCAAAATCAGGAATGAATTATTTCAGAAAATTAAAAGAAAATACTATGAGCTGCTTCGGCATCAAATATACCGGATTGAACGAAATCCGGATATTGTAGCTCATTTTGCCATAGAAATCAAAGAAAGGATAAATCCTGATTGCCAGCTTGTTTTTAGTCCGTCTTCTATACCGGTTGCCCTGCTTGATATTGACTTACCTATCGTAATTTATACGGATGTTACTTTTCATTTAATGAAAGATTATTATCCGGAGTATAAAAAATATTGCCGGGAAACAAAGCGTGATGCAGAAAAGATGGAATACGAAGCGCTACAGCGATGTTCACTGGCTATTTATTCATCTACGTGGGCAGCCCGCTCAGCCATTGAGCATTATAGCGTTCCTGAAAAAAAAGTAAAAGTTGTTCCTTTTGGTGCCAACACAACCAGCCCTTTCGACAAAAGTTCGGTTCAAGAGGTAATTCAAAAAAGAAATTTTGATGTATTAAAAATAATTTTTATCAGCAATTACTGGGAGCGAAAAGGTGGAGATATCGCCCTGGAAGTAGTGAAACTTCTTAATGAAAAGGGAGTAAAAACTGAATTACATCTTATAGGAAAAATACCTGATAAAAACTTTCCAGACTTTGTGTACAACCATAGATTTGTTGATAAAAACTCAACCGATGGAATGAAAACCTTTATCCGTCTTTTATCTTCATGCCATTTTCTCATATTACCCACTCGTGCCGATTGTACGCCCATTGTGTTTAATGAGGCAAATTCTTTTGGTCTGCCATGTATTGCCACTCATACAGGTGGGATTCCTGAAATTATTCATGATGATGTCAATGGATTTACATTCTCGCTGGAGGCAGAAGCCAGTGAATATGCCGACCGTATAGCAGATGTGTTTTTGAACCGGGAAAAATACCTTCGACTGGCGTTCTCATCTTATGAAGAATATGAAAAAAGATTAAACTGGGATGTAGCAGGTAAGAAACTGATAACTTATTGCAAAGAGTTAGTAAAGTGATTAACAGTATATTAATGATGATTTTAACAAGATTATTTCCAGATTTCGGTCTTTATGTCAAAGAATATTTATAATTTTAAAAACTTGTAAAAACAAAACATTTATGGCATATAAATATCCGGTTTATCAACCCTCATTAAAAGGAAATGAATTAAAATATCTTACAGAATGTGTTGAAACCAACTGGTTGACAGAAAGCGGGCGTTTTGTGGCTGATTTTGAAAAGCAGTTTGGAGAATTTCTCGACATAAAATACACCACTACAGTTGCCAATGGTACGCTGGCTTTGCACCTGGCTCTTGTTGCACTGGGTATAGGCGAAGGCGATGAGGTGATTGTCCCTACCTTTACTTATGTAGCTACGGTTAATGCAGTGGCGTACACGGGAGCGGTTCCTGTTTTTGCCGATTCAGAGCCTGAATACTGGCAGATAGACCCCGATTCAATCCGAAAAAAAATAAACTCTTCGACCAAAGCTATTATACCTGTGCATCTTTACGGACACCCCTGTCAAATGGATAAAATTTGTGAAATAGCAAAAGAATACGATTTATTCGTCATTGAAGATGCAGCGGAAGCCTTCGGGACAAAATATAAGAACAAATATGTAGGAACTTTTGGAGATATTGGCGTTTTTAGTTTTTATGGAAATAAAACCATTACAACCGGTGAAGGGGGCATGCTGGTAACCAACGAGAAAACCCTTTTTGACCGGGCGGTTCATTTTAAAGGACAGGGGCTGGCAAAGTGGCGTCAATACTGGCATGATGTAATAGGCTACAACTACAGAATGACCAATCTTAGTGCTGCCATAGGGCTGGCTCAGCTTGAACGAGCCAATGAATTAATTGAAAAAAAGAGAAAAATTGCCAGCTGGTATAAAGAACTTTTATCGGATCTACCCCTTGAACTCCAGAAAGAAGCCCCTGATGCATTTCATACTTACTGGATGGTAACTGTTCTTACCCGGGATTACGAAACCCGCGAAGCTCTTAGAGCTTATCTGAAAGAAAAGGGCGTAGAAACACGTCCCACATTTTATCCGGTGCATACCATGCCCATGTATTCCGGCAAATATCAAATGCACAGGGTAGCCGAAAATATTGCTTTGCGTGGATTAAATCTACCCAGTTATCCCGACCTTGAAAAGGACAATGTTGAAGAAATATGTTCTATTGTAAAAGACTTTTTTAACAAAAGTTGATTATGCTGGATGTTTTAACATTGTCTCAGAAAGACCAATGGAAAGCATGGGTGGAAAAATTGCCGGATGACTTACAGGATATATTCTATCTACCTGAATACTACATGACATTTCAGGATTATGAAAAGGCAGAGCCTTTGTGTGCCTTATATACTCAAAACGACATTTTTATACTTTATCCTTTCTTTAAGAAAGGCATAGATGGATTTACATTGCCGGGAGATTATTATGATATTTTCTCTGCATATGGATACGGAGGTGTGGTTTGTAATCAGCCGCTGGCTCCCGATGACCAAATTATCAAAAATTTCAATAAAGCCTTTGATGAATGGGCTCATTCTGAGCATATTGTGGCAGAGTTTATCCGCCAGGACCCTTTTCTTAACCGGCATTTTAGATCGGCAGAATTCATTAAGGTGAGAACAAATGTTGCTGTTGTTAACAAAGAAGATTATGAGCCTCCCTCCAGACAGGCTCGTAAGAATCTCCGCAGGGCCTTTAATTCAGGATTAGTAGCCGAAATTGACACCGAAATGAAACAGCTGGAAAATTTTATTAAACTGTATAATCAATCGGCTGAAAGAATAGGAATGGAATCCTATTATTTTTTTCCCAAAGAATATTATGATAAGATAAAAAAGCTATTGAAAGATGCATCAGGCCTGGTTAATATTTACCTGGAGGATAAAGTTATTTGCAGTTTATTGTTTTTCGAAGGCA